>PIVU01000011.1 GCA_003354025.1 Nitrospirota bacterium | reverse complement strand
TTTCCCTTGCTGTGGCAGCTCATGCAAAGCTGTGTTGTAAAGTCTTTGCCCTTGCCTGTTTTCCTTGCTTCTTTGTGAGGAAGATGGCATGCTGAGCATATACCGGCTTCTGCTACTGTTTTTCCATCAAGATTTTTTTCTTTGGGAGCAGAATGAATGAGATTATGTTTTGTATCCGCCAGATGTTTTTTGTCAGTGTGGCACGTCAGGCATAGTGAAGATTTTTCATCCTTCTTAATCAGAAGCAACTGCTTCTCTATTTTATTATTGTGTACTTTATGGCATGTCTGACATATTATTTCACCATTATTGCCCAATTTTGCGCCTTTTTTAATCAGGTCTTCCGGAATTTTGACTTTGTCGGATTTAACGTTAATTACATGAAAATGATTTCTCTTACCCTGAGCTGTATAGATGTTTTTATCTCCGTGACACTCAAGGCATAGCCCGGAATTTCGTGAACTTTCGATTAAGAAACTCTCGTTTGGAGAACCATGAACGGTATGACAGGTTTCACATATGATGTTATTTTCACCTCCGCCAGCGATAGCGCCTCGGGCAATGAGTTTCCTGGGTATTTCACGCTTCATGCTGCCGATCGGATGGTTTCCGGTCTTTGCTCCGCCATCTTTGTCCGCGTGGCACATGCGGCACATTCCCGAGTCCTTATTGGAAGATCTTATGAAAATGGTCTTTTCCATGCCCATTTCACTTGATACACCATGAGCGGTATGACAAGTTGAACATTGCATATTTCCGTCCTTGTCCAGAGGAAATATTTTGGGAATTCTCATCTGTTTTGGTGGGGGTTTATTGATGGCATGTCTGAGGTCATTATATACCCTTGCTCTTGAATCGACTACACTGCCGTCGTGGCAGCTGAAGCATATTTCAGGTCTGGCAACTACCCTGTCCGCCTGATACTCAACAAGGTCTGACCCCCTGCCGTCTATAAAGAAAGTATCGATCCAGCGGTAGTGGCACAGGGCGCACTCTTTTGCCGAGTTAGGATTTCTTGGTGCTTTTACATTGGCGTAAGCAGAACTGATTAACAGTGTGCCTGCAATGAAAAATATATATAAGAGTGCAGTCTTTCTCATTTGATATAGCTCGTTGGTTTGAAAAATTAAATTGCTAGTCTTCAATACTGTAAACGCCGACTTTGTCGGCAAACATCTCTACTACGTATAATCTATTATTCTTGTCTATGAAAATGCCCACAGGCGTAAGAAATTTCTTTACTGATCCGCTTTCTCTGTCTCCTATGGCTGAATGGAATTGACCATTATGTTCAAATACCTGAACAACACCCATGTAACTGTCACTTACAAATACCCTGTTGTTGCTGTCTAGAGCAACACCTTTAGGCCTGAAGAAGTTACCTTTCTCTACACCCCATCCTCCGATAATCATCACAAATTTGCCCTCAGGGTTGAAAACCTGGACTCTTGTATTGATTACGTCAACAATGTACAGGTAATTATCGGAGTCGGCGGCCATGAGAAAGGGGTAGCGGAATTCACGTTTCTCCATGCCGGGGGAGCCGTATGTTCCAGTAAATACGCCCTTTGACAAATCATAAGATTGTATATAATGATTGTCATTATCGGCTATCAGTAGTTTCCTGGATGATTCGTTAACTACTACGTCTGTCGGGTCTGATGGATTATCATTATTAGATGGGACTTTTATTTGAGACAGGTAATCTCCGGAAGAAGTAAACGTTTGTACTCTGTGGTTCCCTGAGTCGGCTATATACACCTTTCCGGTTGAATCTATGTCTATCCCCAGTGGGAAATTGAACTGACCGTTTAAAGCACCTTTTCTGCCGAATGAGAAAAGAGGTTTCCCTTTCTGGTTGAATACTCTTACTTTGTTGTTTACACCGTCGACAACATAAATCAACCCCTTCTCCGATACAGCAATATCACTGGGCTGATTGAAGCTGCCGGTGATATCAAAAAGATGCTTGACGTATGTTAGTTTTATAGCTTGAACGTCAGTTGACAGGGAGGCAATAAACAAAAATGAACAAATGACTGTAAGGAAAAAATGAACTGTATTTTTGTGAAAGGCTTTGCGGTTCCTCAATATATTAAATTATACCTTTAGCTGTATTCCGACCTGATAATTCAGTTTTTTTAGATTACACGGAAATGAACTGTTTTGCAATATAATCGCTAAAAAAACGGAAGAATCAGAGAGTACAGCCGGACGGGATTATCTCCGTCCGGCCATATATTATTTCTTATCGTTGGATGAGCCTGGCTGCAGCATTGACGGCATATAGAACTGTGTGTAGTTCTTGATCATGCCCACAACTTCAGTACTAGTAATAGAATCTATTCTTTCCTTTGAATATCCTATGGCTTCAAAGGGAAGTATAGGCTTTTCTTTCTGATGGCAGTCTTCGCAAAGGTAAGGCTTTTTGCTTACAACTTTATGTATCAGTTTCTTTGCACGTGATTTCTGGGCTTCTGTAAGGCTTTTTTCATGGGCTCTGTATTCTTCTGCGAATTCAATACGCTCATCAGAATCTACCCGTACCAGTTTCCCGTCAACTTTTTCGAATGGGATAAGCTTTGAATTATACGTGCCTGGCGTATTATCCTTAACCGGGCTTTCAACGATATCACCGGTCTTCCTGTCATACCATTTGTAAACGCCGGTTGTTTCAGTCTTTTCAAGTTTTACATGACATGTTTGACAACCTACAAAGAAAGCATGCATGTTTAAGAAAGCCCGTAATTCCTTCACTGCATCATGTGGCATATCGCCATGGCATTTTACACAATAGGACCTGTTGTCAGGGCCTATATCAAAACCGATGTGATGGAAATGGCCTTCTATACGTGCCTCTTCCAGGATCCTGTATCCCAGGTAGTGCTTGACACGTTCATCGCTTTCGAGAATGATCTTTTCGAATGTGGTTTTTTTGGATTTTTCTACCTGTTCTTCCTTGTACTTTGCAATTTCCTGAGATTCAGTTCTTTCATGATGCTCTTCAATAATATGTGCGAATGTTACTTTCCATATAATTGCAATAAAGAAAACAGTAAGGGCCATGAAAGCGATCATGTATATTTTGAAGAAGAATTGTTTCATGATGATGCCCCTCCTTCTTCAGTGGATTCATCTTCCTGTCCTCCATGGGGTGGAAGGATTTCATGTTCAAGTCCTGCTTCCGTCATAATTTTTACATAATGATCATAATGTTCTTCGGACATAAGTTCTTCGGACATATACCCTGTTATGAACACTGTTCCCATCGGGAAAACAGATATTGAGAAATGAACGTTGTACCAGTGCCATATAAAGAGAAAGAGCGCTGCAAGAAGCGCTTCATCACTGTGTGCTATTATTGAAAAGTTCAGCAGTTCTCCGGGCATGATCATTGTAGCAAGTTCCTTGTTCCACATAATAAGTCCGGTACCGCCGATGATTAACATACCCCAGAAAGGTGCCCAGTAATCAAACTTTTCCTTCCAGGTGAAATTGTCCCCTCTGGGACGCACATTTGTCACATAGAAAAGATACTTCATAAGCTGGCCGATATCTTTCGCGTCTTTAAGGTTCGGCACAAGCGGCTGAGTTGCGATTGCCTTCAGGACCTTCATGGTTGTAAGTCCCTCTTTCTTTTTCAAAGGAAGAATAGAGAATTTATGAATTACATAAGTTAAGTAGACTACGTGATATGCAAACAGAGCCACTAATATGGCACCGAAAACCTTATGTATAACCGGTGCATAATGAATTCCGCCGAATAATGCATACAGGTATGGGGCCCAGGCCGCATCATGAAATTTCAGAGGCATTCCAGTTAATACCAGCACAACAACACTTACAGCAAGAATTATATGCTGTATTCTCTGGTTGTGGGTAAAACGGTAAAAGAATTTCTCTCCGTCTTTTATTTTTATGAGTGGATACTTTTCCATGATTATTTCCTCCGTCCTATGGTTGCGTTCGGGAAAAATCTCCTAATTATATCGAGTAAAATAATAAACATCAGCGGCAGCAATGTTCCGCCCGTCAATATAATAAAGAAGACGGTGAAAAAGTATTGCGCTGGACTCTGCTTAAGATTGAATTCAGCATGAACACTATACTTGGCAAGCTTTGGCGATGCACTTGGGTGGCAATCGATGTTTGTACAAATCTTGCCCTTGTTGTCTGCATGTATTGATGATGCGGGATCTTCCTTGGGTAACATCTGGTGGACTGATTCGCCCTTGCTTATATGGCAGTCAAGACAGTCCGGCACTCTTTCATCAAGAAAGCGTGCGGCTTTTCCGTGAAATGTCTCTCCGTATGAGAAAACGGCTTTTGTTGACATCTCGTGCCGTGCTACTATTTCAGGATTATCATGGCACCTTGCACAGACTTCAGCTATATTGAGCGGGTTTCTGCTCTTATGCAGCCTGGTGGTAACATGGTTGTAAAATCTGTATATGAATTCTTCCTTTTTATGACAGACCCTGCATCTTCCCAGAGAGGCTTCGGAAATACCGGGTCTTACCTTTTTGAAGAAAGAAAGCGGCCGGTACAGGGGATTGTCATGACAGTCTTTGCAGGTAGGATAGTCCTCGATGTATTTTTTCTCTTTGCCTTCTTTATCAATTGGACCATGGACACTTTTGCCCAGGAATTCTTTAACATCTTTGTGAGAAAATTTCTTTTCACTGGAGGGTTCGATGATATGGCATTCTACAAGGCAGTCAACTTTCTTGGCCACATCATGAGGAATCTTTTTGATGTCAGTGTGGCAGCCTTCACATTTCACCTTTGCATGCACACTGTTGGAGAAGATGCTTTCGTTCACGTAAAAGAGTCTTAGTTTACCCTCTTCATCAACTCTGCTGATACCGGGATATTTATGGCACAGAAGACAGTTGCCGACATCTGCAGCATAAGAAGGTGTGAACGTAAAACTGATGAGAAGGAATACTGAAAAACAGAATAAGGCAATTAATCTTGAAGCTCTCGGTAAGGCTTTCATGTTAGTCCTCCTTTAAGAGGTCTTGTCTATTAATATTTTAGAAATGAAATGAGCCGAGTATTATGTTTACATTACCGAAATGACATCCAATTGTAAAATAATTAATTGTTATAGAATTATAAAATGCCGGAACCGGTTGAGATTGCTTAGTTTGAGAACTTTATTCTTGAAGGCAGAGGCTCAACTCTTTCTTCAGGGTCATGGTAATATTTATACCTGAAAAGGGCGTCAAGGCCATGACAGTCAATGCAAATATTGTTATAGCTGACATTTCTTAAAAAACTGTCTGTAGCAGCTCCCTCCAGGTTTTTATAGCTGCCTTTTGCTTTTATTACCGGGTTCCACTGATGGGCGTTATGACAGGTTGGACATGAGATGTTCCCCACATTTATTTCTTTACCGGTTTGCTTGTCGTATATCGGGGCATAGTCGAGTAATTTTCTGTTGCTACGCATGATATTATTAACAAGTCTCTTTTCCGGATGTGATGCTATTGTAGGAATTTTCCCTTCAGCAGGGTTTCCCTTGGAATGGCAGCTATTGCATAAGGCATTTACAATATCTTCATCTTTAGGCACAGCCCCGAACTCTCTTGCCCATAGTTTTATTTTATTGGGGCTGTTGTGGACGAGGTGGCATGCACCGCACTGCCCTGATTCTTCTACAGTCTGGCCCAGCATGTTTTTGGCGTCACGGTTTGTAATATTCAGGTCGTGGTCTGTCCCGTCAACATAGGCCTTGTCTTCATGGCAGGCCATGCATAAATCAGAGGAAGGAGAGTTGGTCCTTCTCAGGAAACTGTTTCTGGCGTCTCCTTCTATGTTTGTATTTGGATAATCTTTAATAGGATTGTTCGGGTCCCATGTGTGAGGGTCATGACATGTTATGCATACTACTTTACCGTTAGGTACGACATTGCCCTCGCTGTCGTATAAGGGCAGGGTTGTTGATATATTGAATTTATCCAGCGGTACATCCACGGCATGAAAATACTTGCCCAGCAATTTTGCCTTTGCAGCACCGTTTTCATTGTGGCAGGCAGTGCAAAGCTGTGTAACGAAATCTTTGTCTCCATAGGGCTCCTTAGCCCACAAATGGATGGCCCTGGCATTGTGTGGTATATGGCATACACCACAGGGCCCGGATACAGACGGCAGTACTCCCTGAAAATTCTTCTCTTTGGGAGCTGTTATTTCCAGGTTGTGGTCAGAGGTAACAATCTGTTTTTTATCTGTATGGCACTGAAGGCAAAGGCTGGATGAATAATTATTGGATACCCGTAAAAAACTGTTTGATGAATCTCCCTCAACATTCTTGCCGCCCCTGTCCGACGGAGTGTCAGGATCCCATCTGTGAATATTATGACATGTGAAGCACTGGACCTTGCCATTTGAATCTTTTGTTCCGTTTGCAGCAAACAATGGCAGGTCTTTCGGTATCCTGTCCTTTGATAATGGATCCACATTAATAGGGTGAGAGTATTTGCCTGTGCGTTTAATTTCGTATGGTGTATCGTCACCGTGGCAGGTCAGACATAACTGGGTCGCGGGATTTCCCTGCTTTTGAGGTCGCGCCCATAGCTTTTTACCCGAAGCCCTGTGGGGTGTATGGCAGGCTCCGCAAGGCCCTGATTCTGATAATGGCTGACCATTTATATTTTTTTCATCAGGAAGGGTGACTCTCAGGTCATGTTTAGTATCAATGAGCAGACCCTGGTCTTTATGGCACATTACGCATAGTCCTGAACCGCTGTTGTCTACAATTAATATTTTTTTGCCTTTGGCCCCATGTGTTTTGTGACAGGACTGGCATATTACTTTGTTTTTCTCTGTAGCTTTAGTTCCCCCTGATTCAAAGAGCGCATCCGGCAGCTCAAGAGCATCGGTATGCACGGGGTGGCTGTTGGAAAACTTAAATGAAGCTTCTTCTCGATGGCACTTCTCGCACAGACTTGAGTCAATGTTTAAATCCCTGAATACAGAGGTCCTGCCCAAAGGGTTGCCGTGAGGAGATGCTCCTTTGCCGTGAGCTGAATGGCATGTTCCGCAGTAAATTTCGCCTTTAGCACTTAAGGGTAGGTCCATTGGCACAGTAATGTTTTTTGAAGGCTTAACGAAGGTCGGGTGCCTATTGAAATTCCATGTTATATTTCGGGAGTCCATGATGTACCCATCATGGCAGCTATAGCAGATCTCTTCGGAGCTCACAACACCCTGTGTATCTTTCATGAGCACATTGCCCGGCTGAAAATCAACTAGTGTTTCCTTGTCCGTCCGAAAATCATCTAGCCACATTATGTGGCAGACAACGCAGTCACGTTTTGAAGACATTTCAAGTGCAGAAGCGCCGGGTGCGATAATGAAAATAGCAATCGCTATAAGAAAGCACAATGTATATTTGTTTAAATGCATATTTAATGATCTAATCCAGGGGTTGTGGCGCCCAGTGAAAGAATTATATTGAGTTTACCACTTTGTGCCTATGTGCCTGTTTTTAATTATTCCAGTATTTTTAGTACCGTTATCTTGTTTGCCCGCATTTCCACAACCATGAGCCTGTTGTCTTTATCGATAATAATACCAACGGGTGTTTTGAAAACCCTCTTTTTATCTTTATCGCATACCACTCCCAGAAACCTGCCGAGATCGGTAAATCCCTGTATTACTCCCATGTAACTGTCGCTGACAAAGACCCTTGCTTTATTGTCGATGGCAACGCCCTTTGGTCTGAAGAGCGTGCCCTGTAAAACTCCCCAAGCGCCGATGTCGGTGGCAAATTCTCCAAAGGGGTTGAATTTCTGGACCCGGGTGTTTAGAACATCCACGATGTAAATTTCATTATATTCATTCAGAACCATTTGTCCGGGATATCTGAATTCACCATATTCTTCGCCGAATTTCCCCCACTCAAATTCAAGTGTCCCGTTTTGTTTGTATACGCGTATTTTGTGGTTGTCGTTGTCAGATACGTAAAGATAATTCTGAAGTTTTGAAACAGCAACGTCAACAGGGTCTGACTTGAACTTTGTGCCTGTCTTAACGGTAAACATGTAGAGGAACTTGCCCTTTAAGTCAAAAACCTGAATTCTGTGATTGCCTGTATCAGCTATAAAGACTTTTCCTGAATCGGAAATGTCTATTCCTACAGGGATGCTAAACTGGCCTTTGCCGGACCCTTCAGTGCCGAATGCAAACTTCCAATGCCCATCTTTGCCCATCACTATAATCCGGTTATTAACGCCGTCAACCAGGTACATATCTCCATTGGGGGATAGTGCCAGATCGCTTGGCTGGTTTGCTCCCGGTTTAATATCAAACAGAAACTTGGTGTTGATACATTCAAGAGCGGAAGACGTAACAGGTATGCTGAGGAAGGTAAGTGAAACTATTAATGTTAAGTAAAGATATATAAGCCGCACATCAACTTTTTTTTCGGAATATATTTTGATTAAACATTATAACAGAGATCCCCGGAATAATCAGGGACCTCTGTTGATAATATTGGTAAATTAAGGCTTAATCTGCAAACAGGTTAGGTATGTAGAATTTCTCGTACTTTGTAACCATTCCCTTTATGTTCAACTGCTCCAGGTCAATGGTCCTGTTTGTTGTGAATCCAAGTTCCTTATAGTTAAGAATGCCTTTTTTGGAGTGACAATTCTTGCATTCGTGCCCTTTAGGCTTGATGCTAACATGAAATTTCTTTTTAACGTTGTCCCTCTGTTCCGGGGTCAACATATCCCTGACATTCATGTAATCCTGGGCCTGCGGCGCATTCTGTAATTGTAGTGCAGATTCCTGATTGCCTTCGGAGTCTTCAAAGTAGGGAGAGATCTTGGAAAACAGGTCCTCAACTTCTACAAGGTTGCCGGTTTCAGGGTCATAGCTTGTGCCGAAAAAAGGTCCCTGAGGATTGCTGCTATACGGGTCGTACCATTTGTATATGATATTTGCGCCTTTTCTCTCTTCAATATGGCATGTCTCGCAAACAAAGAATTGAGTATGCATATTGAGGAGGGCCCGCACTTTTTTGCTTTTACTGTGAGGATAGTCCGAGTGGCAAATGTAGCATACCGGACGCATACTTTCCGGCAGGGAAGGATACTCAACGACATTGTGGAAATGTCTATGCTTCTCGTATTCTTCCTGACGTCTTACTTCATCAAGAATATCCGACTTCTGACCTTCTTCATAATGCTTCTGTATCGGAACCAGTACAGCGGGTCCATGCGGGGAAAATGTCACTTGATATATAGCACCGATAAGCACTGTTAGAGTAACTATTTTAAAAATAAAACCGATTACATAAACTGATTTGGGATGATTTAATCGTTTTGGTTCGCCTGCCACTGTAACGTCACCTCCTTTAGTCTGTAGATAGACCTTTTTCTTTCAAAACTTTTTTGATGTATTCTTTTTCTTCCGGAATTTCTTCGATATTATAAAGATACTCCAGGAAGTGTTCTTCGATTTGATGTTCCCTTGTAATTTTCCCGGTGATGAATGACCACTGAAGCGGAAACCTTCCCGGTACAAGGTGAACGTTAGACCAGTGCCAGAAGACTATAACGGTTACTGCCATGATAGCTTCATCAGCATGCATTAACCTTGCAAGGTCCTGAGCAAACTGCGGGTTGGGCCATATTGTTGACATGAATTCCGGGAACAACAATGTTGTTCCTGCAGTTATCAGTACAAATGTGCCCCAGATAATTGCAAAGTAATGCAGTTTCTGCTTGTACATGAATTTGTTCATCTTGGGTCTGTGCGGCACTTTGCCCATGAAATATTTAAAATCATGTGTTATGTCCTGAATGTCCTTTAGGACAGGTATCTGCGTTCTTCTGAAGTTGAACTTCTTTTTCATTAATGAATAAATGATGCCACCACCTATGGTAAAAACGTGGTATACACTTGCAATGACCATTAACAGCGCTGCAAACCTGTGAATAAATCTGGCGACGTCCGGTCCTCCAAAAAGTGACATTATGTATGGTGCCCACCAAAGATCTGCAAAGTGCAGGGTCAGTCCTGTTGCAGCCAGTATAAGAAATGTTACAAAAGTCATAAAATGCTGAATGACTATATGCATAGAGTATCTGGGTAGGTCTCCAAGAGGGTCTGATTTAACATGCTTGTATATGTCCCTCGGGATATTGCCTACACCTTCTACGTACGTTAAGTAGTCGTCTGTCTCTGCTGTGTCCGGCGTATCAGCAATGTTTTCAGTAGAAGTTGCCATTGTATCTCCTTAAAAAATATCTATAAGAATAATTCTATTTCTTTTTCTTTTTCTTTTTCTTTCCGCGCCACGAGGTGCCGTTGATTATCTGCCACAGGATGCCGTCTCTTCTTCTGCCGACAGTTTCAATAAGCATAAGTCCTAAGAGACTACCAACAGATCCGTAAAAAACAAAGCCAAGAATTAAATTAGTATAGTAAAGAATTGGTTTTTCATGCTTTTCTATACCTGAATGAACATCGATTTGCACAAAACGCTCGTTAACGTCTTTGTGGCACTGCCGGCATGTTTCTACACGCTTGTCTTTATGGACTGTAGATTCAATATTATCTTTTTTGTATATATCGTGAATTGAGCTTGTTGCGTGACAGCTTACACAGTCTGCGGTCTCCTGGGAGCCAAGTGCAACTGCTTTACCATGAATTGACTCGTTGTATGTTTCAACTGATTCCAGACTCTCCCTGGACACCTGCAGTTTTTCCATTAAAGGAACATTGGCATGACAGTTCTTGGAGCATAATTGAACGATGGCCTGAGGTGAACGGGAAGTTTTGTTTCTTAACCGGTGGGTTATATGTTTATATGCCTGTGTAACGCCTTTTCTTTCATGGCAGTTCAAACACCGGCTCAGTGTTTTTTCAAATCCAACCCGATCTTCGTCCATTCTTGAGAATATTGGGTTTAAATGGCAATATTTGCAGTAAGGCTTTGCGTCTTTGAGTTCCTGAGAGTCGCTTTCATGAAGACCATGAACGCTTTTGTTATAGACCTCAATAATTTTCTTGTGTGAAAAATTTTCTTTCGAAAACGGAGGTTTAACATGGCACTCATTGGCGCAGTTGACTTCCTCTGTGACAGGATCGTGAGGGAGCTTGTCAATGTAATTATGACAGTCTCTGCACGGTACATTTCTGTGGGTAGTATTGGCATATATGTTTTCATTAACATAGTAGCTCATCTTTCTACCCTGTTCATCGATTCGCCCGATCTGTTTGTACTTATGACACATCAGGCAATTTTCCTTGTCAGCCGCCTGAGCGTTGATGCCGACAAATGTGATTGAAAGCAGTACAGCAAAAAACAGTGTTGTTCTTATTAAGACCTTTGGCAGTTCCAAGCTTAGCCCTCCTTAAAACTCCTGGTATTTAAATTTTGTTGATTTATGTTTATATGAATTATAGATATATGCCCATAACACAGCCCTTGTAAAATCATCACTGAATCTAAAAGAAGTGCTTATAGTTTTACTAATAGTGTAATAAAAAACTCTGTTATCCGTGAATTCCGGACAAACATATATGAATAACATTTTGTGGCACATCTGTCAAGATAATTTTACACGATTTTTTAAGAATGCTTATTGTTGAGATAGTTACGGTATAAAATATAATTGCTATTTTTATGTCAATAATGAGAACATAATGAACGTTTAAAGCTGTTATTCTTTTGATATCCAGTGTGTTATAGTATGTAAAATGTTTAATAGTGTTAAGTTTAAAATTAGTTTCACGGCCTTCCTGATTATCTCGATTATTATGCTTTTCTCAACTTTTCGGGACATTAAACAAACTGAATTGAAACTGCTGGACAGCCAGAAGGAAAAGGCCGTGCTTCTTTCTGAGCGAATATCTCATGGGATTATGGTCCTTATGCTGAAGAATAGATGGCAGGACCTCCAGACGTTTATGGAGAGTTTAATTAAAGATTCCAAAGAGTTAAAGGGTATAAGGATTTTTTTACCTAACAACGGAATTATCGTATCTTCTTCCTATCCCGATGATATTGGTAATAAAACGTATGATTATGATCTTGAAATGCTTCATGATGAGAAAAAGGATGAAGCATTTATTGTAGAACGCAATGGTCAGAGCGTTGCCTCCAAGTTAACGGTTATTCAGAACCAACCGGTCTGTCACAGGTGCCACGGGTCTGAAAAGGAGACCCTGGGAGTACTTGGCATAGAAATATCTCTTCATAATGTAGAAAAGTCTATTAAGCGGTTTAAGAAGGAGCATTTTCTTGACGCACTTATTGGGTTCCTGTTTATGGGAGGGGGCATTATGCTGCTCGTTTCATTCTTAATAGATAGGCCGATCAAGAAAATGGTCAGGGTAATCAGGAGGATTGAAGATGGAGATCTCACGGCCAAGATGGAAGAAGGAGTTAATGATGAGTTTGGCCTGATGGCGAAGAGTTTTAACCGTATGATTGAATCTCAGGAGTCGGCGCAGCAGGAAATTGAGATGTGCCATGCCGAGCAGATGCAGCGGGCAGCTAAGCTGGCATCACTGGGGGAGATTATTTCCGGAATAGCACATGAAATTAAGAATCCGTTGACAGGAATCAGCTGTGCTGTCCAGGTTTTTCAGTCAGAAATGGATGAGGATGACGGCAGGAGGGCAGTTACAACCGAAATATTAAACCATGTTAAAAGGCTCGATAGAACCGTCAAGGACCTCTTGAATTATGCTAAGCCGAAGCCCCCAAGCTTTATGCCTCTTAATGTGAGAGATGTACTTGATAAGGCAGTCTTTTTTGTTTATCCCGAAGCAAAGAAGCAAAATGTTACTATTGATGCGTCAATGGAGGGAGAAGTCTCTGATGTAATGATGGATCCTGACCAGATTCAGCAGGTATTTCTCAATTTGATTATCAATGCCGTACAGGCTATGCCCGATGGGGGGAAATTAAAGATTATAATATCTGAAGCCGATTTAAACACTGATGATGTTGATGGCAGGCTTCAGGAACTGCTGCCCGGAGGGAGGGCCGTTTCTATGAAGTTTGAGGATACGGGCAAGGGCATTGATCAGGATTATATGGACAGTATTTTTGATCCCTTTTTTACAAAGAAATCAAAAGGTACAGGGTTGGGTCTGGCTATCAGTCAAAGGATTGTTCAGGAACATGGTGGCGAGATTACAGTGACGAGTGAAATGAACACAGGGAGTATCTTTACTATATATTTACCTGTAATATTACCGGAAACAGCTTAACAATATTTATAGATTGTCAGTTATACTGTATTAACTGGAGGTTTATTTGATTCAAAGCAAGATACTAGTTATAGACGATGAGGAGTTTATTACAAGGAGCCTGAAGCAGCACCTTGAAAAAGAGGGTTGTGAAGTATTAACAGCTGAAACAGGTGAAGAAGGTATTGAGATCTTTAAGGCAGATGTTCCGGACATTATAATTCTGGATCTCAATATGCCTGGAATTGGTGGTATAGAAACTCTTAAGTCTTTGAAAAATCTAGATAAAGACATTATTGTTATTATCATAACCGCTCATGGAGATATTGAAACTGCTGTTTCAGCGATAAAGCTGGGGGCCTATGATTTTGTTGAAAAGCCCTTTGAATTAAACAGAATTTCCGTGCTTATTAAAAAGGCCGTTGAAACGTTCCACCTGAAGAGGGAAGTGAGCTATTTCAGGGGTGAAAAGTTTGAGACCTACAATTTCAGTAATATTGTAGGCCAGTCCGAACCTATGCAGAAAGTATTAACTCTGGCAAAGAAGGTGTCTGCCAGTGATGCAAATACAATATTAATACAGGGAGAGAGCGGAACTGGAAAGAGTCTGCTGGCAAGGGCCATTCATTATAATAGTCCCAGAGCATCTGATCCTTTTGTAGAGGTTACCTGTACTGCAATTCCTGAAGCACTTATTGAGAGTGAGCTGTTTGGCTATGAAAAAGGGGCATTTACAGATGCCAAGGTGGCCAAAAAGGGGCTTTTTGAGTATGCCAGCGGCGGGACGATATATTTAGATGAAATTGGTGATATTAAACTTGCCACTCAGGCTAAGCTTTTAAGGGCTCTTGAAGAAAAGACCTTTAAGCGGGTTGGCGGGTTAAAAGATATAAGGGTTAATGTACGGATTGTTTCTACTACTAATAAAAAGGACCTGGAAGGCGCGGTCAAAGATGGCAGTTTCAGGGCTGATTTGTATTACAGGCTAAAAGTATTTCCCGTATTTATTCCACCGTTGCGGGAAAGAGTTGAAGATATAATACCTCTTGCATTGCATCATATAAGTAAGTTCAATAAAGAGTTCAAGAAGAATGTACAGAGCATATCCAAGGAAGCACAAAATCTCTTGCTGAATTATCCATGGTATGGAAATGCAAGAGAGGTGCGAAATGTTGTGGAAAGGATTTGCATTCTGGAAGACACTGATATTATATATCCTGAACACCTGCCTTCTGAAATAATAGACCATCTCGACGAAGTGTCTGAGAGCAGTTCATCCATTGATTTACCGAGCGACGGGCTTTCTCTAAAAAATGTTGAAAGAGATCTAATTGCCCAGGCATTAAAGAAAGCTGACGGAAATCAGACCAAGGCTGCCAAGCTGCTCGGTATATCCCGTGATGCCCTTAGATACAAAATGCAGAAATTTGGCCTCCTTTAACAGAGAGAGCCTCCCTTCCGTTTTATGATCAGCGCCCGTCAGTCTGTTAAAACAAAAGAAATACATGTTGCGTCATCCTGTGTAAATCGAAGAATCTTTTAATATCAAGAAGTTGAGATTCCTGATGCGATTGGAGTTAAGTCGTATCATCCCATGGTCTCTTTGACTTAAGTGCGTTTAAGAGGCCTTCAGGAGAGTCTCTTATAATCTTTAACTGTAGGCAAATAAAGCATATTGTCAGTTTCTATTGCCATGTGCCGTGATAAAGAATGATAACCCGTTATTCCTAATGTATTGATATAATTTATGATTATGTGCATATAAGTGGCCTAGTAATTTACAAATATATGCTTATAATACTACCAATAGTTATCTCGGACCATCTTCTCCTATATATAAATGATTGGCTATGAGTTAAATCTCTCTAATGAGCAAAATGACACACAGGTTTTAGGGGGGATATGGGCTGATTGGTTAATGTAAACATAAAATTCTTACAAATAAAGCATTGTATTATAAGTAGTTAGCTGTTTGTGATTGAGGACACAAAAAACTGGCATACGAATTGCTTTATTAGAGATTATAAAAGGCAAGCAATCATTTTTTATGATTTAAAAAGAAAAAAGGAAAGGAGGAAGTAAAGTGAAGGAAGTAACAATAAAAATTAAGGAGGAAAACAAAATGAAAAGAATATTAACGATAATGTTTTTCATGGCATTGTCAGTAGTAGCAATGTATGGAATGGCTGATGCAATTACAGGACAGTGTTCTAACTGTCATACTATGCATGATAGTCAGGATGGTGTAGATGGAGGCGGACCGAATGACCTGCTTCTTTTAGGTTCAGGTTGCGGTGGTTGTCATACACAGAATGGTCTTCCCAGCGCTCCGCAGGTAGACAAAACATCTAACCTTTCAGCTGGTGGTTCTTTTGATACCACAACAATAGCAACTGATGACTCTATGCGTCATGATGTTCAGGATCTCAGCTTAACTGAGAGTGCTATCACTTCAACTCCTGGTAAAACAGGCTCAATCCTGACAGTTGCTCCTAACGCACTGACATGTGCAGGCGCTGTGGGCTGTCACGGTAAGCACGTAGCAGGTATGGGTTCCGATGAAGGTATTAAGGGATCACACCATGCTCCTAACGCAACATACCGTTTTCTCTGGATTGGAACAGCTACTTCTCCGACAGCAGTTCTTGGTACTGGGGATGTTGACTATGAAGTAACTGTAAGTGACTCAGACCATAATGTTTACAGTGCACACGCTACTCAGGGTGTCAGCAGCTTCTGTAACCAGTGCCATAATCAATTTCATGGCGAAACTGAAACAGGCGGACCTTCAAGTCCATGGGAGAGACATCCGACCGATATAGCTCTATTTGGTTCTGGAACATCATGGACTGCAGCTGATACTGACCTTGAAGCAGATGATGCACCGATTGCTATGATCGATGTTACCGGAAAAACTACTACAACTAACTACTATTCAAGTGGTACTATTGATGAAACCAACTCAGCAGTTATGTGTCTGTCATGTCACCGTGCACACGGAACAGCAAACGCTGATCTTCTGAGATGGTCTTATGCTGGTATTCTGGCTAATGGTGTAAAAGATGCATGTCTGTCATGTCATTACAAACAGTCTAGCGGTGTTGACGATTAATCTGTAAATAAATAAAAGGCTGATTTATCAGCCGGAACATAAATGTCGGGTACCATGAGAATGGTACCCGACAAACTCATTTAATAAACACTAACTAAAACTAAAAAAAAGACTGAATACTCTAAAGGGTTATCGGTAAATATGCTGAGGGGCATTCCTTAACTCTATTGAGCAACCAGAATTCTACTGAGGGGTGGATATCATGGGCTCCCGATTATTGAAGTTGAAATCAAGTAACATTTTCTTAGTAATATTATTGCTTTTTGTTTTTATATTAGTATCTTCTCAAGCGCAAGCAGGCGTATCAGGCACCTGTGCTAATTGTCACATTATGCATAACAGTCAGGATGGCGATGCTGTTGATGCATCTGGTCCTAACGAATATTTATTGGCAGGAGGCGCTGAAGCAACTACATGCCTCTCATGTCATTCAGCCGCTAGCGGCGCTACATGGAAGGACCCTGTAACTCAGGCACCTATTGTCTGGAACCAGAGCGAACCTACATTTAATTCACAAAAAGGACTTGCAGGTGGTAATTTCTACTGGGTAGGTGCAGGAGATGACACAAAGGGACATAATGTATACGGTATAGCTGGAGTGGACGGCAACATTGGCTCAAATCCAGCCCCAGGCAAACATACAAATGCCACATGTTCTTCAGACAGTTGTCATTATACTTTGGCGCAGCCGCCATCATATTACATTTTTGGAAATGGCGGATGTGAGGGGTGTCATACAAAGGTTTCACATCATAACGACAGTAACGGCTGGTATCGGTTCCTTAAGGGGCACGGCAACGAAGCTTCTAATGATTATGTTGTGGGAGTGGAAGACGATGACTGGGAATTTGAAACAGCAACTGACCATAACTGGTATAAAGGCACTACTGCAGTTTATAACAATGGAGCGCTGGTTAACCAAAACACAATAACATCGTTTTGCTCAGGCTGCCACGGTGCGTTCCATGGCCCTCTAACCGCAGGTGAAGGAATGGGTTCCGATTCTCCCTGGGTAAGACATCCGACGGACATCCAGCTCCCCACTGACGGTGAATATGCTGGATATGACCCGGTTACGAACTATAGCACCGAGGCTCCCGTCGCATGGGTTAATCCCGGAACTCCCGACAGGGATGAAGCGATTGTGATGTGTCTTTCCTGTCACAGGCCGCATGGTTCCGCGTACAAAGACTTGTTGAGATGGGATTATGTTAATATGGTAGCGGGCACAACCGGAGGATCAGCTGGTACGGGTTGTTTTACCTGTCATACCGGCAAAGACGGGCTGTAAGATCTTGATTGTAAATTGAATTTTATGCCCGATGGTAAATTTTGCCGTCGGGCATATTTGTTGTTTGTACCTGTATAACAGTTTAAGGCTCAACGTCTGTCATTAGGTGATTCATTAAAGTCATTGCATTATTTAAGTTATTTTGTGACCTGTAAGGATTAGGGGTTTGCCTGTGAGAGCTTAACGGAAGATGATTAGGTTTAAATCACTCATTTTGAGTGATATTGCCCAGTATTTTACCGGCTGCAGGTAAGGTTGTTATTATGAATATTTTAATAAACAGCAGTAAAAATAAGGAGTTGCAAGGCGCTGGGGAATATATTTAATACTGGCATGGTGATTGCATTATTAAAAGATAATAGTAAATAACGGGTCTGAAAGTGATGGAGAATATATATATGAAACCAAATAGAGCTATGATAATCATCCTAATAATAGTTGGACTACTAGCATTTTCTATGACGGTATCTGCAAAAGTTACAGGCAACTGCTCTACATGCCATACAATGCATAACAGTCAGGATGGTGCAGATGAGACACCACTGGGGGACATAGGCTCTCCAACTGGGACGAATGATTATCTGACTCGCGGTGACTGCATGGGTTGTCATGGAAGTGGTAGTGTTAATGCTAATGGAATTGATCCTACAACCGGGGCTCCTCAGGTTTATCATTCAGGGGGTACTGACCTGGCTGGTGGTAACTTCTCCTATATAACCGGTGGAAAAGGCTCTGGAGCATCTGATGCAAAAGGGCATAATGTAATAGATCTAGGTGCAGGTAATGCAGACGGTACTCTGGATTATGCACCGGGCTGGTTTCCTACCGAGCATTATGACACGGTAACAAGTAATAAGCTGACCTGTGCAGGAAATATTGGCTGTCATGGTAATCGCGGCCGGGTTGGTTTTAACGGGATGCCTTCTGGAACGCAGGTAATGAAGGGTGCTCACCATCAGAATGTTACCGGAACAGCGCTTAATACTGCTGACGAACTATATAATAGCTATCGCTTCCTCAGGGGAGTAAAGGGACTCGAAAATGATGGCCAGAATAACGCTTCTACTAAATGGCAGAATGCAGATGCCAGTAATCACAATGAATACTTTGGTGCGACTACTCCGGCAAACATGGGGTGCAGTGCTTCAACATGCCATACTGCAAAAGGAGTATCACCTCCCGGTAATACAATGAGCGGTTTCTGTGCAACCTGTCATGGTAGTTTTCATGTGCTGGGTGATGCGGACATTGATATTGAAGGAGAGGGTATTGGCGGCGATATCAATTCACCATTTACAAGGCATCCGACGGATGTTAGATTCCCAAGCCCTGGAACAGAGTACAATAGTTACAACCCCAGCAGTGTTGGTACATACAGCATAGAGGCGCCGGTTGCAAGAGGCTCGGTACCATCCTCTATAGGTTCAACAGTTGATACAGCTTCAACCGGAGCTACGGGGGCGATTGTCATGTGCCTTTCATGTCACAAGGCCCATGCTTCGAATTATCCTGATATGCTCAGGTGGGATTATTCTTTAATGTCAGTGGGTAGTGGTAGAACGGACGGATGTTTTACCTGTCATACATCAAAGAGTAATTAAGGATTTAAATGGTTAATTACTGACCCGGCGGCATTAATGCCGCCGGGTTTTTTATTTGTAATTACTTCTTTCAGCCGACAGAAATAGTTTGATCGATTGCAGCTCTGCCTGATCAGCTATTAATTACCGGCAAGCTCTTTTGACCCAGGTTGTTCCTTGAGAGTACCGAGAAGTTGATTGTTAATGTAGAAATTAATTTATATAACTATAAATATATTGTAATCAGGTGCAGTTAACTGCTATTATTTATGACTTAAACCAGACAGATTGCCAAATATCTTTGCGAATCCGCTCAAGGTATTACATGTCAGGGCGGGGAAATTGTACAGAAGGAATAATTCGACACTCGTTGTCGATGCTGGATAGCTTTTTTAACTGCCTAATTAATATGCCTGAACTTGTAGTTACTCCAGCTGATAACACTATAAGGGCTCAGGATGATATTTATCAAGCATTACAAGAAAATTAAAGCATATACGTCCAGATTTTTTCAGTATTTGTTAATTACACCCTGCTTTTTATTCCCACCGTTGTTCCAGCTGCATGCCCAGTCTCTCGGTACAGTTGTAACATATCAGGAAAGTGTAATCTTTGATGAGGATGGCGGCCGCCTTTCTTTCCCTTCATTTGTTTTAACCGACCCTGCTACAGATGAAATTTATATTGTTGACGGGAAATCAAGAATTACAATATATACGTCAGACTTCTTTCCAATCTATACTATGGGTAAAAGTGATGGCATAGAGTCGCCTCAGGGTATGGCTATAGACGGAAAGGGATCTCTTTATGTAGTGCAGGCAACTACTGATAGTAATCCGAAAAGCAGAATTTCAGTATATAACTCATGCCTGAAATGGGAAAGAGATATATTCATTAGCGGTGTTGATGAGACGGAGCCATTTACTCCTTACAGGATTGCGGTGGACAGTAAAGGGAATCTTTATGTTGCGGCAAATTACTACCCTGGCGTTTTATATATAAACAGCGAAGGTCGTGTTCTGGACATTATTGCTCCGGAAAAAGAAGGTAAAAAAGTACAGATCAGCAGTGTGACTCTTGATTCCGAGGATAAACTTTACCTTATCAGTGAAGACCTGAGTCATATCTATGTGTATGATGAAAACAGAGCGCTGATCGTAAAATTCGGGGACAAGGGTGGGAGTTCAGGGAAGTTGAGCAGGCCTAGAGGGGTAGGGACTGATATGAGCAGTGGAAGGATGTATGTTGTTGATTATATGAGGCATACTGTTACTGTTTATAATAGTAAAGGTGAATATATTTTTGAATTTGGCGGAATGGGCTGGAGTGAGGGCTGGTTCCAGCACCCATCATACCTTGTAGTTGATAAACAGGGCCGTATAGTCGTTGTTGATACCTTTAATCAACGTGTCCAGGTTTTTAATTCATGGTAAAGGGTATTGAAAAGGTTTAGGGTTATGACAAAAATAGGTGTTTATAGAGCTAGTATAATGATAGGGGTCTTGTGTTTCGCTTTTTTTATATTGTCCGGTTGTACATCATCGGTTGAACATAGACAGCAAAACTATAAATATAAAGGTCAGGTTACGCTTTTAATGAAAGGCCCTGATAAGAGCAGGTCCGATATTACCTTTGAAATTTCGACAATTAATATTGTATCAGCCAGCGGTACTGCCTCTGAAATATTGAGCACTCCGCTGATGGTTAATTCCTCTGATATGGAGGGACGTCAAATTACCCTGGGTGAAGGTCTGTTTCCTGAGGGTGCTTATAACAGACTGCAGGTCCATGTAAAGAAAGCCTCAATAAGGAAAAAAGACAGTCAGGCCAATCTTGCTCTGCCGCCTGAAGGTATTGAAGTTGCCGTCAATATTAATGTAAAACGCAATCAAAATACCACGCTGTTTTTGAACTGGAACTCTGATGCCTCTATTCAGGAGGGGTATCTTTTTAAACCCCTGTTTACTGTCAGAGGGAAATCTCCGGAGTTAGGCTCACTTCTAATGTACGTAACTAATCAGGATGCGAACAATGTTTCAGCTATAAATAGGCAATCCGGCGAAATAACCGCAACAGTTATGGTGGGGCGCAGACCCGGGGGTATTGCAGTGTCCGGCGGGAAAGTGTATGTTGCCAACTCAGGCAGCGGCAGTATTTCTGTTATAGATCCGATAACGAACACTGTTGATAATGAGATTCCTATCAGGTTCGGGAGAGAGCCTGTAGATGTGGCAATTGCCAGAGTTGCTTCAGGTAAGGATATCCTTTTTGTGGCGAACTATGGGTCAAACAATATTTCAATAGTAGATGCCTCGACCCTTCAGGAGTTGGAAAAAGTTGATGTCGGGAAGGGCCCTATTGCAATTGCAGTTGATCCCCCCATCAGTGAACTCACCGGGAACCGTTTTCTCAGTTTTGAAGATGCAAGCACTCTCAGGAGTTATAGGGAAAATTTTGTAAATGTTTATGTTGTTAACAGAGAATCCAATAATGTATCGATTGTGAGAGTAGATATTCGCAATCAGAGTAGTGAAGAAGTAATCACTGTTGATGTGGACTGGAACCCGATAGCCCTCGACGTTGACTATAAAAAGGGCAAGGTTTATGTAGCAAATTATGGCTCTGACAAATTGTCAGTCATCGATATACTTAAAATAGTAAAAGGGAACTCTGCCGGCTCTGTCAGTACCATTAATAATATTGGTAGAAATGTGGTGGGAGTAATATCGGATCCTAAGTTTGAAAGGCTGTATTTGCTGAAGGAGCGCCCTGGAGAAATTGTTATAATACGGCCATTTGCAGACAGTTTTGACAGCCTGAAATCTATTATGCCTCCAATAATGGGGACAATTCGGGTAGGTAATATGCCAAGGTCTTTTGTTTTGGGTCCTGAAGGCCGCAAAATATACGTAGTAAACAGGGGTTCAAATAGTATCTCTGTTGTTGACAAGACTACAAAAAAGGAAGAGCAAACAATTCCTGTAGGTGCAAATCCTTATGATATAACAGTTTTCAGGAGGTAGGTGCACTTATTCAGCTATAGAAGTTTATAGTCAGGATGGTTCAGGCTTTTAAACAGTGGGTTGATGACCGTTGTATAATGCAATCGGCCCTCTTTAGTCAAAGAAATGATCTATGAGGAATATATTATGGAAGATTACGGTTCAAATACTAGTATTGCTTATACTGGCATCTTCCGCATTTACACAGGGCTTGACGGGATGGATGGATATAACCAAGGGAAACCAGGAAACCCTCCAGAATGGTGCTGTGATATCCGAAAGTGATTCACTCAATCGTATATTTTATTTAAGTTTCAGGGAGCCTGTTACAAAAATGATTTCTTATCAGTTTAATCTCAGGTCGAACTGGCAGGATTCAGATTCGACGAATGAAGATGGACAAGTAAATACTTCATACAAAAGAACTGTCGAGCCTTCGATGGATCTGTTCCTGATAAATCCCATGTACGATGTCAGCACTGGTTACAGGCAGCAGGAACAGTGGTCAACAGCTAATCTGAAAAACGATGGGAGATTGACTACGCAATTTTACTACACGAGAATGGGGCTTACTCCCCAGTCGCTTCCGTCACTTAATCTGCAATTGGACAGGCAGAGGAAATTTGACTACCTCTCTGTCAGCACTACTGACAGCACTAATACTATATATACTGTTAATTCTGCTTATGCTCTCCCCTCATCTGATGTGAGTTTAAGGTATACAGTTAACTATACCATTTCAGAAAACGAAACGCCTCTACAGTCAACAACCAAATCGGATCAGAATAATTTCAATGGTACCTTTAATTCCGGTTATACTGGGGGTTTCTGGAATAACAGGGCAGTATATTCGATTGTATACCAGGGTAACTATACAAGAAACAAAAGCGAACAAACAGTCCCTGAAACAGGCATTGTTCTGAACAAGAGGTTGTCCCTGGGCGGTCTTCATGTTGCTGGTTCCGGTGACGGTGTTAATGATGATGGTGTTTTAACAAACAACAGCGGCCTGGTTGATGGTAATCAGAGTGTATCATCGGGAATTAATCTTAATGCTGCTTTTCATAATATTGGAATTTTTGTCTCATCCAGCAGTGATGTGGACAGACTGTATGTTTATGTAAATAAGGATGTCGACCCGGATTCTAATTTGGACGGGGTTAATGATTGGGTAGTTGCATGGAGCAATTTCAATCAGGATTTATCCTGGACTAATATACCTATTAAAGATGTGAACATCAGTGTTGTTGATTCTTCCAACGATATTTATCGATACGAAATAGAATTTGTCACACCGCAGAGTGCTTCTTTTTTCAAAGTGATAAATCGTAACGCATCAAGCGTGTCTAATGTTGAGGTGACAGAGATTGAGGCTTATGGTGAAGATAATGTTTCCGGTACGCTCCTGAATGTCTTCAGTAACTATAATCAGCAGTTGAATTTCTCAATTACTATCGATCCATGGGACAAATGGAAATTCCTTTTCAATTATTCTGTTGACAGGGCGGACGAAAACCCTGAATCGCCAATGAATTCAATGGGAGGCCTTCTCGGAAATATCTTCAGCAATAAAATTAAGGAAGACCATTTAGGGTTTAAGAGTAATGCTTCAAGGAATTACAGCATTGCTTCTACATGGCTTACGCATAGCCTGCTTACCACGACCTTCCGCATACAGAGAAATGAATCCTTTGATGACACCGATGAAACTGACAGCACCTCCAATACATACAATTTAGCATTTGTTTCTGCACCAATTCCTGCTGTTGACGCAAGCTTTACGTTGATCAGGAATGACAGCTTCAGTTTTAATGATAAAACTTCCACAAATAATACGGCAGTGCTGAGTGTGGGCACGGAGCTTTATCGGAATGTAAATATGATAACCGATATTGGCTACACAAATTCACATTCATTTGTAAATGATACCAAGTCATCAAGCCGCCGGTTAAACGGAACAATTGACGCGCTACTTACCAGGAAATTGTCCACCACAGCTAATTATGATTTTAGCTGGAACGAATCTGACGGATCCACCAGTAACTCCAGTAATAGTACTGCCACAATTACATATCGTCCGGGCAAGTTTGTGAACATAACAGGTACATTCAGCTTTTCAGACTCTAATGATGAATCTACAACAACAGAAGGAATACTGGTTGACTGGCTTCCTGTGCCTGCGATCAGGATGAATGTGAACTATCAGCACAGCGCAACAGACCCGGGTCCTTCCACGAGTGACACAGTAAACAGTATTATAACTTGGTACATTACAAGATTTGCAGACGTAAGAACAACCTATGGCTATACAAAAACAGTTGCGGCTCAGGAGACTGAGAGCATTAATATGAGAACGAGTTTAAATTGCAGATTCTGAGAACAGATCATATAATAATTCATAGTTTTTTTGCTGAATGCTTATAAATGCAGGAAACATCGGAAAGTGGTCGGATAAAGCCAGGACAGAATTAATGATCAAAAGCAAGAGATTATCACAGTACGGAATATTCAGGGGGCAGATAATTGCAGCTCTGTGCGCATTGACTCTTTTAGCGGGATGCAGCAATGGAGTGAAGTATTTTGTACGCAAAAATACTGATTTTAGCGGTATTCAGAGAATAGCTGTAATGCCGCTTGAGAACTTTACAACTGACAAGTATGCTGCAGACAAAATGAAAAGTATGGTCATGATAGAACTGCTTTCAAAGGGCATGGATGTCACTGAGCCTGGACAGGTAATTTCAGCAATGAATGAACTGAAGATACGGTCAGTTGACAGGATGTCTGTTGAAGATATGAGGAATATTGGAAGAATGCTGGATGTGGACGCACTGATTCTCGGGTCAGTGGAGACATTCACAATAAGCCGTGGAATTTCTGTTTCATATCCTGAGGCATCAATAAGGCTGACACTGATTGAATCACGGGACGGCCTTGCTTTATGGTCGATATGGCATTCGGCCGGGGGGGCTGATTTCTGGACAAGGCATTTTGGATCGGAAGGAAGAACTCTGGATGAAGCTGCCAGGGAGGTTGTTAAAGAAGCCCTCGGAACACTATTTTAAAGGATTGCTTTTATTATATTGATACAAAGTTGTCATAAGTAATATAAAGGAGAAAACTGACATGATTCCCACAAGAAAATATTTGTTGTCTGTACTATTGTTAGCATTGTTCATTGTTGCGGGGTGCCGTAGCGGTGGAGTTCCTACTTATCACATTAGTGAGGATATAGATTTCAGTTTTTACAAGAGAATTGCGGTGATGCCTCTTAACAATATGACGAGCGAAAAATATGCGGGAGATATAGTGCGTCAGGTTGTTATAAGTGAAGTACTGGCTTCCGGCCTTCTTGATGTAGTAGTCCCCGGCGAAGTCATGAGTGCTGTTAATGAACTGGGGATCAAAACAGTTACGTCTCTCAATGCCAGACAGATTAAATCGCTGGGCACTGCTCTAGGGGTTGAGGCTATTATTATGGGTGCAGTTGAAGAATATGGAATGGTAAAAGCAGGGAGTGCGTCGGCACCCCAGGTAACGATTACCCTGATGATGGCTGATACCGGTACAGGCAGTATTGTGTGGTCAATTACAAAAACCCGGGGAGGGGCCAATTTTATGGCAAGACACTTCGGGGCGAGACATGAAACTATTAGTGAGACAGTGCTGCTGCTTGTTAGAAATGCCATTAAGACACTTGCTTACTAAACCTGGACAGCTTAGGTTGTTCTTTTGACTCCTTTTTATGATGAAAGGAGCTGTTTTAAAGTTGCTGAGAGTCTGTTTCTCAGGGGAACATATGAAAAGAGTTGCTGTATTCATTGTTAGTTTATTAATTTGCGTTATGAGTATTCTTGCTGCTGACAGGACTGTTAGTGCACAGGCGTTGACTGACAGTCAGTCTTCTGGCAGAAATGATGCGGCAGCTGATGTAAATAATAATCGTATTGCACTGCTACCTTTTGAGAATCTGACCGATGAAAGGGAGGTCATTAAACATGTCATTCCTGCTATTACATATCATCTTGAAAATAAGGGAATTGAAGTAATATCAGGAGAAGGACTGAATGATTTTTTATGTGGAAAGAGAGTACGGTCCAGCGGACAGGTTTCAAGGGAACTTGCGGAGGCGCTAAAAAAAGAATTTGATGTTAAAGCAATATTAACGGGATCGGTACTGTCCTTTAATGCAGACGAAAATCCGCGGTTCGGTGTTCTGGTCAGGCTTATTGATGCTTACAGCGGAACGATTTTATGGGCTGGCTATGAAACTGCGGCAGGTGATGATTTTGAGACTATACTCGGCCTTGGCAAAATTAAGAGCATATATAGTCTTATCCCGAAGGTCATGGAGAACTTGTTCTCATCCTTTGATCAGGAAATGCTGTATAAAAAAGAGGGGGCCGAACGGAAAGTTGCGGTCTTGCCTTTCCAGAATAACAGCAAATATAAACATGCCGGGAAGATAGCCATGTATATGTTTCTTGTAGAAATGCTAAAGAATCAGGCGTATGAACCGATAGAATATGGTAACACAAGAAACCAAATCATTAATTTGCGTATCTGGAATAGAGGTGCAATGGATTATGAAAGTATCCGTGCCCTCTCAGAGCCTTTAGATGCAGTAGGAATTCTGTTAGGGGTTGTAGACAGTTATTCAATGGGGCTGGATGTTTCAGCTTCTCCAAAAGTTGCGATTACAGCTCGACTTATCGATAGCGGTAAGAGCAGGATTATATGGTATAATAGCCACGAGTTAAGCGGGGAGGATGAAGTAATTGCTCTTGATTGGGGCAGAATAAAGTCTGTTCACAAAGTTGCACATAATGTTGTAGTTCATATGGTTAAGGAAATGGAAGGGTCAAAGTGGCAGTAGTTAAAATGCGGAAGGATAACGGATAATTTAATGAGAATAATAAGTGAATACAGGTTGATTAATGAAAAAAAAGAAGTGCTTTCAGTATTGGGCTGTATAATGCTGTTAGTCATTTTTCTATCAGTAACCGGATGTGCTTCGCTATCAAACCAGAAAGATATTCTGGCGGTTATAGACGAAGAGCCTGTTACAATGTCGGATCTTGAATACTCTCTTGAGATTGCCCATCGAGTAGAGGACTTATCTTCTGCAAATACATTTGATATATCTCACTATATCCATAGGATAATCGACGAACGCCTTGTTATTCAGGAGGCTGGCCGGATGGGATTAGCTGACTATCCTGATATTCAGAATAAACTGCAGAAGTATTTAGTCAGAGAATCGGTAGTTCTGCTCCATGATGAAGAAATCCTGAAGAAAGTGACTATTGCAGAAGATGAGATAAAGAGCATTTACGCAAAAGACCATGAGATGTTTACTATAGATGTGATTGAAGTTGCTACCGAAGAAGATGCCTCTGAAATTTTAAAGGAACTGGAGGGCGGAGCTGAATTTGCGGAAATATCAGAGAAACATCCGTCCAGGATAAGTCATAAATCAGAGAAAGACTTTGCTTTTAAGCTGAAAGAATTAGGGCCTGCAGTGCGGGACACCATTGCCGGATTGAAAGTTGGTGATTATACAGAGGCAATAAAGGACAGAGGGACACTTATAATTATCAAGCTTCTGGAGCGTAACCCTGCTGACAATGAAAAATATTCTGAAGCAAAGGGCGATATTGAGTTTAATCTGAGAAAGCAGAAAAACAAGGAGCGTGAAAACGAGTATCTTGCAGAAATCCGTGACGCCGCTGATACAAATATTAATGAAGAGATTCTCTCTGCGATCAAAGTGGATGGAGACGCTGAAGAGACCAATAAGTGGATGCATGACAGCCGCCTTCTTGTCGAAGTAAACGGTGACTCCTTAAAAACATCGGACTTTGCTGTAATGTTGACCCCTGCAACCATGAAAAGAAAAAAACAAATCCTAAACGCCTGGATTGACCGTAAAGTTGTTGATCTTGAAGCGCTCAACAGGCATTATGAATTGAAGTCTCCTCTGCAGAGTAAACTCCATCGCTACAGGAACCGTCTTCTCCAGGATGAATTTACGAATAGAGTTATAGTGCCCAAGGTGAGGATTTCAGATGATGAAGTTATAGAGTATTATACGAATCATAGAAGCGAGTATTCAAAGCCTGTTAAGATGAAACTGAAGCAGATTACGTTGAAAAGCAGGGAAGATGCGGAGAAAGTGTTGAAAAGCCTGCGTGCCGGTGCAAGCTTTAACTGGCTTGTGAAAAAGAAGTCTACCGATGAATATGCTTCAAAGGGCGGTGTTCTGGACTGGATGGTAAAAGATTCTATGAAGGAGCCGGTAAGGAATGTAATAGATACTTTAAATCCCGGAGACATAAGCGAAGTGATAGAAGTAGATTCTGTTTTTAGAATAATAAAACTTCAGGAAAGAGGCAGGCAAGAGTTTCTGTCCTATGAACAAGTGAAATCGGCAGTACAGAAAAAAGTTTTTAAAAAGAAGTATGACGTAATATACAGTGACTATATCAGTACATTAAAGAAAGCCGCGGACATAAGGATAAATGACAGCGCCATAAAGGCATTTGAAGATATTTTCAAAAAATAATATTATTTCGGTTGAGGGGCTATAGTAATATGTATAAATTCAGAAATACTTATATGAAGGCAGTTCTTTTGATTATTGTTGCAGCTTTTTTTGTGACATGTGTGGAGCCTACAGTGAAACGATCATCACGAAAAGGATTTGCTCCGAAACCCTGTATGTCGTGTCACAAAGAGATGCGGGTTAAACTCACGAGCGCAGTAGTCCATGCGCCGATGAAACAGGAAGATTGTGAGGCCTGTCATCTTCGCCATGGAAGACTTGCTGTGAGATCATTTATTGAAAGAGAAGAGAATAAACTCTGCTTTACCTGCCATAAACAGATGGAGGCTGAAACAGGGAGCATGGCCAGTGTTCATACCGTCCTTGCCCAGGGCAAGTGTCTGCCCTGTCATGATGCTCATGCTTCGGAGAACAAAGCACTTCAGAAGGAAGCAGGAAATGCCCAATGCTATGCTTGCCATGACAAGGCCCCTTTTGAACGGAAAAAGCGCCATAAACCGCTTGAAGACGGTTGTCTGACCTGCCACTCCCCTCATGGATCGGAACATGCGTATAATCTGTTGAAAGAGGAAGTTGAACTCTGCGCGTCATGCCATAAATATGATGAATCTGCATTTCGAAGTGCTCATAAAAACTATCCTGTCGAGAAATCAAAATGTTCAGGATGCCATTCATCACACAGCTCATCTAATGACAAGCTGCTTAGGGAATCAGTACACAAACCTTTAGAAGATGTTCAGTGCGAAGCCTGTCATAAACCTGATACTGATGCTGATCCTCTTGGTGTTATTGAGAGTGGAAGTAAACTCTGCTATAGCTGCCACGAAAAGGAGCAGAAGAAATTTAATGCACAATTTGCTCATCCTGAAACCGCACAGGGTAAGTGCTTAAGCTGTCACAGCCCTCATGCCTCGGATTTCCCCAAGGTAACAATAAAGGGCAATATTGACCTCTGCACGGGCTGTCATGCGGAAAACCCGAAAATTGATGTGGTAAATCTGCATAAACCGATAAAAGAGGACGGCTGTACTGTATGCCATAATCCTCATGCATCAAGATATAAATATTTCCTGAAAAAATCCGAGAAAGAAATATGCTTTTCCTGCCACTCCGAAGTTGAACAGAACATTGCCAATGAACAGTACAAGCATGAGCCGGTTGAAAACATGGAGTGTTCAAAATGTCACAATTCCCACGGCTCCGATAATCCTATGATGTTAAACGTGCCTATGACGGACTTGTGTTTTACCTGCCATATTGATGCGGCAAACAGATTTTTTAAGGCATATATTCACAAGCCTGTTGAGGAGAGCAAATGTAATACATGTCACCTTGCACATTCCTCAACATATGCCAATCTGCTGACTGATACGCCATCCAGGCTTTGCATAAAATGCCATGATAGCATGTATCTTGAAGTGGAAGACCAGGGTACTCACCCTCTTTTCAAGAATAAAGAGTGCGGTACATGTCATGATCCTCATGCCAGTGATTTTGTTGCATCCACTTTAATGCCGGTAAAGGACCTCTGTGTCAAGTGCCATGAGCCGATCAAGAAGGGAATTGCTGAAAGCAAGACTAAACATCTGCCGGTAGAAGAGGGCAAGTGCACGGAATGTCACAGCCCTCATGGCACAACGATGAAATATCAACTGCTCAATCGTACAAACGATCTCTGTCTGTCATGTCATGAAAGGTTAGTCGTTACGACTGATTTAAAAGGACATCTGCAGATGGAGGAAGGTGACTGCTTAAGCTGCCACCTTTCCCACTTTTCCGATAATAGCTATTTACTGAATGACAAGGACCCGGCAATCTGTACAAAGTGCCACTCCGAGGATACGGAACGATTGCTGGAGGCCCATAGAGAGCAACTGGGTAATATCGGCCATTGTACGACCTGTCATGAGCCGCATTTGACTACGCAGCCCGGTTTGCTGAGGGAAATAATGCATGAACCATTTATAAAGGGGGACTGTGAGGCCTGTCATGAGTAATTATAAGGGAAGTATAAGGAATATGAAAATTGGAGCCGGCGGTTTCTTTGTCTTGGCATTAACAATAATTGCAGTTTTATTTATGTCCGTAAGTGTTGTTTCTGCTACTCCGAAACTAAAGAGCAAACTGCCTGATTTATGCTATGACTGCCATAAAGACCTGAAAAAGGGTCTTGAGGACCGCCATGTACATTTTTTATTTAAACAGGGGAAATGTATTACCTGTCATAATTCTCATGTAAGTAAGAACAAAGGTTTAATGATTCAGGATGTAAATGCAGTCTGTCTTGGCTGTCATGAAGATATCAGCACCATAATCAAGAAAGGCAAAATACATACTGCATTGCGTGATAATGACTGCACCGGTTGTCACTTTCCCCACAGTGGGAAAAATGAGCATCTTCTTACTCAAGAAGAAAAGGCGCTGTGTCTGAAGTGTCATGAAGACCTGTCTATGAAGTTGAACCAGAAGTATGCCTGTGCTCCTTTTAAGGAGGGAAAGTGTTCATCCTGCCATAACTCACATGCATCGGAACAGGGCAACCTTTTAACAAAACCAGCGGTTGCACTGTGCAAGGATTGCCATTGGCCCAAGTGTACGGCTGAGCAGATATCAATAGCATCTCTTGTGGTAGACACTGATTGTACGACCTGTCATTCAGGGCATAGTTCGCCCGACAAGGGACTGCTTGGCCCATTCGGACATAAGGTCTTTTTGGAGAAAAAATGCGATGAATGTCATAATCCCATAGAAGAGAAAAAGCCGGTTACTACAAAAATAGAAGGTGAAAAACTCTGCTTTAACTGCCATAAAAGGAGCATGTCAAAATACCAGTATGTGGACAACGATATTCACGTAAAGGGTGCTAAAAATCCCTGTACGGTGTGTCATGATTACCATGCTTCCGACAATGAAAGCCTGACTATGAGTGAAACAAAGCTATGCGTTAATTGTCATGAAGATACTGAAAAAAGAACGACCGCCATGGAAAAGGTATTGAAGGCTGCGGTATGTGAACCTATCAAGGAGCGAAAATGCTTTGAATGTCATATCCCGACACATTCTGATCTTCCTATGAATTTCAGAGCAGAAGAAATACCACTGTGTGCCAGGTGCCATGCCTCTCAGCATAAAATTACCCATCCGCTTGGAAACGATGTTATAGATCCGCGTGATGGTGAGCCGGTGACCTGTAATTCATGTCATAGCATGCATTCGTCTCAGTCTGAGTTTATGATGACTCATGACAGGAAAAGGGCTTTGTGTATTCAGTGCCATAAAATGTAGGCATGGGAAACGGGCTTTAAGTCGTCATAATATTGACAGTATGAAGGCTGAAAATTGGGCACAGTTATTGCTAAAATATAGTGTGGTATGCTAAATAATATATTAGTACATTCAGGGTTATTCAGATACTTCATCCTCTTTATTTTTCTATCATTTTCTTTGCTCACTGCGTTAGCCGGGGCGGATGTAACGACTGGAATATGCAGCGACTGTCATACCGTCCATAACAGTCAGGGCGGAGACCAGAATGATCCAGTTGCTTTCAAGCTCAACGACTCATATTCCGGTTTTGAAACGAATATGACTCCTAATGCAATGCTGCTGGTAAGTGACTGTGTCGGCTGCCATACATCGACGGGAACTTCCACAATTGTCAGCAACGCGCCCATTGTTTTTAATACAGGAGCATTAAGTAACCCGCTTGCCGGAGGTAATTTTACATCGGTCAGAACTAATGATGTGCTCGGCCACAACGTGACGGGGATTGTATCCCAGGATGGAAGTCTTGGCCTTACACCTCCCGGGGGTACGGCAATGTCATCTCAATTGACCTGTGCCGGCGAATACGGGTGTCATGGCGACAGAAGCAGCGGAAAGACTAATTTTACCGGAATGAGCAAAGCTCACCATACCGATGACAACGGCGGCATAACGGGTGCATCTGTTGGACTCAGTTACAGATTTTTAAATGGTGTGTTAGGAAAGGAAGATTCAGATTGGGAGCAGGACAACACAAATACGAGTCATAACGAGTATAATGGCTCATCAAGCAGTGAAACTGATACGATAAGCTATCTTTGTGCTCAATGTCACGGTAATCTCCATACATGGGAAGGCGGGGCACTGGAAGTAGGCACTGCTTCACCATGGTTGCGGCATCCCACTGATATTGAACTGAAATCTTCTGGAGAATATGCGAATTACACGTCTTACAGTATGATTGCACCTGTTGCCAGACCTGACCCGGATACTGTACCTGCCACAGCTCAGGTTGTTCCTGGAACGGATATTGTGATGTGTCTTTCCTGTCACAGGGCCCATGCATCGCCCTATTACAAAATGCTGCGGTGGGACATCAAGAGTTCAACTCTTGCCACTGCATTGTCGGGGTGCAATGTTTGTCATACATCAAAGAATTGATGTTACTAAAAGGAGTTTAGTATTTATGGTTGTGAGGAGGACATTAAGTTGAAAAACAAAGGCATAATAGTGATCTTGCTGATGATTACGATGTGTTTTCTATTTGGAAATGCTGCTTATGCCGGTGTTTTCCTGAACTCGGCCCACGGGAATTCAACATATGGAGTTGACCGCAATGCCTCGGGGTTCCCTGATGATTATCCTGACGGGCACTGTGCCCACTGTCATGAGCAGCACGCAAGCATTGGCGGGTCTCAACCTGCTCCGGCCGGATCCGGCCCTTCGAAATACACGTTATTTGAAGAAAATTATGTAAATCAGACCGATGGTATCTGTTTTGAGTGCCATAAGGATGTGGGGTCATATCAGACCGGTGGAAGCATTGTGAACCGTAGTTATAGTTATCGTGCCGGAGGATGGACTTCTGATACAGTAAATGACGTTCTGGAGTCCTTTTCTTATACCTCTCCTGACTCTGTACACAGCCTGGATAATATTAAGACTTTTATAACCAGTAAAAGCTGGGAATATACTTCAAACTCTAACCCATGTAATGCCTGCCATAATCCGCATGCAGCCCAGGGTGACCCGGCCAATGCTCCAAATAGCGCCAAGACGACTGGCACACGGGGATACCCGGTATCTCGTCCCAGCCAGCATAGTACTGACAATAATTCATGGGGTCTCTGGGGTGATGGAGCAGGTGAGAAAATGAGTAACTATACAACCGGGTACCAGGCTCCGTACAGATATAATTCAACAACCACTTACGAGCCCGAGGGAGATACTTCATCTAATGCATCAAAATTAACTGACTATGTAACATTCTGCACCGATTGCCATAACAATTCAAATGTGATTAACAGCACTGCTCTGGGAAGAAATCTATATACATTCAACTGGAGTGTAGAAAAACATGGCGGCGGGGCTGCAAGTGATGGATGTTCCGATATATTCGATCCATATTATACTGCCGGAAATTGCGGCTCATATGTCCTTGCCTGTACTGACTGCCATGAACCGCATGGTTCTCCTAATATTTTTCTGATTAGAAAAGTAGTTAATGGAGGCATTGTTACCGTTGATTCCGGCACAGGAACAGGACCTGAAGGGAAACTTAATAAAGAGTGGATGTATCTCTGTCAAAACTGTCATGACGGTCTTATAGAAGACGGCTACCATACTCATCCGCAGGTAGTGCCTGGTGGTGCCCCTGGTTGTTCATCAGCCTCCTGCCATGCAGATACAAATGATTTTAGACCCTGTGGGGAGTGCCATTTTCATGGGAATAATCTTATCGATAGTAATTCATACGGTGAGCAGCTATTCTAAGGAGTATAGGCAATGATTAATAAAATATTGATGTCAGCAATAGTTATTCCGGCGGTGGTGTTAAGTGCGTATGTTATAACTGAAGCTGATACAAAACCGGATCCTGTACGTATGCAGCGGCATATTGATGAAGTTAAGATCACTCATCCTGCAAAATACCAGGAAATGCTGGATAAGGCCGGAGGAGTTATTGTAGATTGCTTAAGTTGCCACAATGATATGAAAACAAAAAGATTGCCCTCGGAATACAAGTATCCTCGACATCCCAAAAGATATTAGTAAGAGATAAACTTATCTTTATGACAGGCAACGCATATTTGCAGGTTTGCCTCAGACAATCTTAGCCTGTATTTCTCACTGGCCCCTTTTGCACTTGCCCTGTTTCTTGGAATGACGCCCCTCTCATGAGGATTATGGCAGGTTGGACATGTAATATTACCGTCATAATTCAAGGGGAGGATAATACCGAATTTTAACTCTGAATCCTTCATGTTTGCCAGGATTGTTGCGCTCGGTTTAACCAGATGATTTGCATTAATAGGATGAAACTGACTCTGCTTGTAGTGGCACCTGAAGCATAGAACCTCAAGCTGTCCAATCAGTTTAACTTCATCAAATGTTGCAGTTCTTTCATCAGGCTTTTCTAAATGACAGTAAAGGCACTTATCAACGACTATTGCGCCGTTCTCGGTTAACTGGTTATGAGGATCAAGCATGGTGTATTTTTTTTCATCATGGCACCTGAAGCAGAGTGTAGTCCGGCTGACATAAGGAGCCCCTCTTAGGAATCTCTTGTTAAGTACCTTGTATTTAGGGTTATTTTTACACTGCAAGTACATGTCGTGGCAGGTTACACAGGTAACTTGATCATTGACAAGTGGAAAATCATCAGGGATAATAGCCCGCTTCTCATCAGAAGGAACAACAAATACAGGGTGTATGTATGTCCCCGGTGTATATCCGTGACAGCGGCACAACTGAGTATAATCACCGTTATACTTTAAGTATGTATTTCCGCCTTCTTGAGGTGTTTGCTCGTGGCACTCAATACAGTACTGGTCTGAATAGTGCAAATTTACATCTTCGGGCAGCATCTCTGCAGTAGTATCTGTATTTTCCTGAGCCAATACAGTGCAGACAGTGGAAATAAGTAATATAAACAGTATAAAAGTTAACTTTTTCATGCCCATGTAATTATTACACGTGAAGCTAATCTTTTACAAGATTTATCTATAAATTCAAATAATAAAGATATGTGAATGCACAAAAACATGATATAGTGATCATGTTAACAGTTTAAACAGTGAATACTTTATGGCACCAGTAAACAGGGCTATTGATACAGCCTTTACAGGAGGATTGGGTGATATCCCCCATGCATAAAGAAAAATTCCTCACCATTAGTCCTGAAAGGGGTAATAAGTGTCAAATTTCTGGATATTTTCCGGGCATGAAAATTGCAAAAATAACACATCATACTCTTATTCAATCAATTACCTGTGTTTTTTGGGAAGGACCATTGTATGTAAATGATTGGGGCTCTATGAATCTTGTAAAAAAAAGCAAAATCCTGATAGTCGAAGATGAAGAACTTATCTGCTGGTCTTTGAAGCATAGCTTCGAAAGAGCTGGTGAATATTATGTTAAGTGTTCTCACACTGGTGACGACGCCCTTCAACTGCTATCTGAAAATGAATATGATGTGGTAATCACTGACTTGAGACTGCCCGATATAGATGGTTTCGGAATTGTCGAGAAAATCAGAGGGTTAACAAAAAACACTCCTGTTATTGTAATTTCTGCGCATTTAACTGATCCTGCCATTGATGATGTAAGGAAGCATGGAGTTTTTAGCTGTATAAATAAACCGTTCGAAATACAGGATGTTATGGGAGATGTAAAGGAAGCAATGAAGTTCAGGGCTTGAATCTTAGGATATCAGGTCTCTGTTGATTGTAATGTCCATCTGTCTCTTAACACTCTCCAGATATGCATTAATGGCCTGATTGCTTTTGTTGGAACGGAAAACCCGGATTAGCTGCTCTTTATTGCCCCCCTGAATTGATTCAATTATCTTCAATTCCTCTGGAGACAGTTCAGCCGTTTCACCAATTATACGGCTCATTTTTGAAATAATCATGTCGTGCCTTAAACTAGCCTCGAATACTTTGGGTGTCAAACGGTTAAGCTTCAAAGCTCTTGCATAGACAGTGTTGTCAAACACACCATTTTTCTGAAAGTATGGAGTATTAAGTATGGCAGCCTGCAGCTCGCTTTCACTTATTGAAATTCCGGCCTGCATGGCTGCAAAGAGGATAGCTTCCCTGTCTACAAGGCGTTTAAGCACACGGTTTTCCAGCTGGAGCTTGTCGATGTCTTCCTGTTTAGTCCCCTGGTCCTTAAGTCTCTTGACTTCAGAATCGTATGAACGCCAGTACTGTTCAATAGTAATTGACTGGCCTTCAATTTCAGCGACATATTCTATTGATGCATTGTCTCCAGGTCCGGTGACTCCCGTGAATATGAAAGCAATTGAAATTATACCAGTAATTATTGCAAGCACAAACATCGAAAAGAACTTATTGGTTTGCATGATTTTAAGCATCAAATAATATAGCTTATAGGCGGATTAAAGAGCAAGTGGATAGAGAATAACTGAGATTGACGATTGACGATCAAGGAATGACGAATGACGAGGTATTTACTTCGTAACTTTTTACTCGTCAATTGTTATTCGTCACACTCCTTCTCTATTTGGCTTCAGGATTGTTCTTGTAAACTTCATCAAGAATTTCCTTTGCTCCTTTAGCAAGAAGCTTTTCAGCCAGTGATGTACCTAGTATTTCAGGTTCCTCCGGAGTTCCCTCTAAGTTGTCCTTAATAAGTGTTTTGCCGTCAACGCTGCCGACAAGTCCTGACATTGTGACTTTGCCGTCATTGAGTTGTGCGTATGCTGCAATAGGCACCTGGCATCCACCTTCGAGTTTCTTGAGAAAAGCACGCTCGGCCCTGACGCAGACAGATGTTTCGTAATGGTCCAGTTTTGCAATCAGGTTGTTTATGAACTCATCGTCTACGCGGCATTCAATACCGACAGCTCCCTGCCCGATTGCCGGCAGGCTGATGTCAGTCGCCATTTTTTCACTGATTTTATCTGCATGACCCAGCCGCTTAACTCCTGCAGTGGCGAGAATGATAGCATCGAACTGGCCCTCTTCCAGCTTTCTCAGCCGCGTGTCTACATTGCCTCGAAGCTGCGTGATTTTGAGATCAGGGCGTTTGTTTAACAGCTGGCATATCCTTCTCAGGCTGCTAGTGCCTACAGTTGCGCCCTGTGGAAGGTCAAGGAAGCTCTTCATGTTTTGACCTGCGATAAAGGCGTCTCTCGGGTCTTCCCTTTTTGTTATTGTCGGAAGATGCAGTCCCTGAGGCAAATCCGTTGGAACATCTTTCATGCTGTGAACAGCGAGGTCAGCTTCCCCCCTTAGCATTGCTTCTTCAATTTCCTTTACGAAAAGGCCTTTGCCTCCAACCTGTGCAAGAGGTACATCAAGAATTTTGTCCCCCGTAGTTTTTATAATGTTGAGTTCAACTTCATAGGTGGAATCGATTTTTTCCAGTTCACTTTTTATCCACTCTGCCTGCCACAGTGCCAGTTTGCTGCCTCGTGTTGCAATTACAATCTTATGTTTTGTCATTGTTATCTCTCTCTAAATCTAGATTAAATAGTTTCTGGACTATATCCAGCATTTGTTCTTTATCTTCATCATCGGACTTGAGCACTGCAGTGGGAGGGTGGATAAGTTTATTAACAATAGAATTTGTCAGATGCTCAATTGCCTTAATAGTTTTTTCTTCCTGGGGGCCCAGTTTTGTATATGTTTTTTCCAGTTCCGATTTTCTGATCTCTTCGGCCATGTTTCTGAGGGCTACAATGGTAGGTGTAGCAGCCAAAGAGTCGAGCCATTTCAGGAAGGAGCCGATTTCGCTCTCTACGATTTGCTCAGCCTTTTCAGCTTCCTTTGCTCTCTCCTGGATGTTTGTGTCGATAACTCCCTGCAGGTTGTCAACATCGTAGAGGTAAACGTTATCCAGATCATTAATGTCGGGATCAATGTTTCTTGGAACAGAGATGTCGATGATAAACATGGGTTTCTGTTTTCGGTCCTTCATTGTCTTGTGGAGCTGGTCTTTTGTGAGGATATAATCTGGAGCGCCTGTTGAGCATATTACAATATCAGAATAGTGCAATTCATCAATGAAATTATGGAACAGTACAACCTTGCCTTTAAACTCCTTTGCAAGCTCTTCCGCCCTGGACTGGGTCCTGTTAGTTATATAAACATCGCTAACCCCGTTGTTAATAAGGTGTCTGGCTGCAAGCTCCGCCATTTCACCGGCGCCCAGGAGCATGAAAGATTTTGAGGGGAGATCATCGAAGATTTTCTTGGCCAGTTCAACCGCCGCAAAACTAATGCTTACGGCACTTTCAGCAATCTTTGTTTCGGTCCTGATCCGCTTTGCAACGGAAACGGATTTTCTCATAAGCTTATTGAGAAATACACCTGTGGACTTGTTTTTAAGAGCAGCGTCGTATGCGTCCTTTAACTGGCCCAGAATCTGAGGCTCTCCTACTATCATTGAATCGAGGCTGGATGCAACTCTGTACATATGCCTGATTGCCTCACTGCCTTTATGAATATAAAGTGATTTGTCCAGCAGGTCACGGGGAACATCATGAAATTTTGAAATGAACTCTTTAATGCCTTCTTCACCGGACTCGAGGTCCTGCACGCCGGCGTATATTTCAACCCTGTTGCAGGTTGAGAGGACTATGTTTTCCTTTACAGTGCTGGAGTTATTAAGAATAGCAATTGCTTCCTCCAGCTTAGGACCGGCGAAGGCCACTTTTTCTCTTACCTCTACAGGTGCAGTTTTATGGTTAAGTCCAACGACTAAAAAGTTCATAATAAGTACTGCAGGGTTCGAGGGGGCAAGGGTTCTGGGGTTCAAGGTAACAGATTGTTTTTCCTTGAACCCTATAACCCTGGGACACTGGGACCCTGTCTTTTTACATAAATGTATGCTGTCCTTTCAGAATTAGTGTTACACCAAAAAAGGCGAATATAACAATTGCAAAACCAACAATTGAGAGAATGGCTGCTTTCTTGCCACGCCATCCTACAGTTAGTCTCAGATGAAGTACCAGGGCGTAAATAAGCCAGGTAATTAATGACCAGACTTCCTTCGGGTCCCATCTCCAGTACGATCCCCATGCACTGTTTGCCCAGATAACGCCGGTTATCATGGCAAGAGTAAGAAGTGGGAATCCCAGGGTGATAAGGTGATAGTTAATATCATCAAGGGTCTGAAGACTGGGCAATTTCATGAAAAGCTTGCTCAGATTTTTAGACTTAACATACCTTTCCTGGATAAGATACATAATGCCTATACCGCATGCCATGGCAAATGCAGCATCGCCCAAAAAGGCGAAGATTACATGTATTCCAAACCAGTAACTTTGCAGTACGGGACTTAATACCTTGATTTCTCTCGGGAATATGGCAGCTGAAAACATAAGAACAAAAACAATGGGCATTATGAAAGAACTAAGCAGCCCCAGCTTGTATTTGAATTCATGAAAAAAGAACAGAATCAGGATACACCAAGAGAAGAATGAGGTAGCTTCATGCATGTTAGTAACCGGGATGTGGCCGCCTTCAAAGTATCTAATGATTATATTTATGGTATGGAAAACAAATCCGGATAAAGATAGATAGAGAGCTATCTTAGATGAAGTTTTCTTACTTTTAAAAAGCTCTATAAAACCTGCTATTGTTGCTAAAAAGTAAAAAGTAAGGGCCAGTTCAAAACACAACACATTGAATTCAATCTGCAATCTGTATACTCCTTAAATTAATATACGTATATTCTAACGTCTTTTTCAAAGAAAAGCTAAATATAATATAACTTTCAATGACATTCAGGGAGGTAGGTAAAAATACTAATCAAATCCCCTAATATATTCTCTAACATAAGCTATGAATTTGTCAATTTCACCTTTGCCGTGAATCAAATCTATTTGAAAAACTTCGGTTTTTTCTTGCATTAAACTATCAAGGAATGCAAGACTGCCGATGTCCTTCCCGGAATTAACGATTATGATGTCAGCTCTTCTGCTCACTTTATGAGCTGATGGTTTAATCTCACCATCACCTCCGATAATGAATATCACCAGATCCGGATCCAGGTAGTCCACAGGGCTGTTTCCCTCAACGACAATGCCTTTAAGGTTGCTCAATTTACTGACAGCAACAGGTAAGGCATCTTTCAGGCCGCTGGGAGGGCTTTGTATCCAGAATACATTCTCGGCTCCGGATTCAGACAGTATTGCTGTGTCCTTGGCATCCTGCAGTATTTCAACCGGGTCGTCAGTTACGGAAGTATATAATGATGTCCTTGTATATTTAATAGCTCCGAAACCGTTCATGTTTTTCAGTAGTATTGAAGCAAGTGTGGTTTTTCCGATACTGCTGTGAGCACCGGTCACGGAAATTATTGTAAATGGCCTGTTGTCGGACATACGTACAGAATACAGAATAACTTCATAAGATACAAGATGTTGGCGGTAAGATCTGTTTTTCGGTATCCCTGTCAAAGCCTGCTTGAAGTAAGCTGAAAATAGGGATTGTATTATGCTGAGAATGTGCTAGTATTTTTTTATAGCAACCCAAACAATATATATCAATAATTTCAACATGAGCCCGCTATCAAAAAAAATAGTGAAGCTGAAGGCCCGGATATGTGCCGGAGTTAATAGCTTTGATGGGTATATAGAGAACTACTCTGCCGATGAGATTTATGTGGTTACCTTGCTCTCACAATCAGTTGCAGAGTTTTCTTCAGGGCTGCCAGTGAAATTGAAAATTGAGCTGAACTCAAAGGAGATTATTGATCTGACCGGCAGAGTGAAATGGTCCTATATGACTCCTCCTCACTGCCTGACCCGGAGCACCGGCATCGAAGTTATGGGTCCTCATCTAAACAATTCAGAGCTATTTACAAACCTGCACTGATAGCATTCAAGTTAGTCGGAAACGTCGCCGGAATATCCTGAGACACTAAATTATAGCACTGCCACGCGCTGTGCTTGTAAGTTCATGCAAGCGTGAATGATTATCCATACAGTGTGTTACTGCTTTCATGTTAAATCATATTGAAATATAGGGGTTTTTGTTTTGGTAAAGAAATTGCATTTAGCAGGAGAAATTATATAACTGGAGGCTGCATGATTACTACGACAAAAAAAGTTCTTGTTTCTAATATAAAAGAAAATACTTCTAAGCTATTTAGCTATCTAAAATACAGACGGCAAAGAAAGCAAAAGACATTGCTCCAACTGGCACTGATGTCTGGAAGCGTAAAGCGGATTAAATAGGTGTGTGAATATGGTGGAGGTGCACAATTACTGCACAATGGAACCGCTTCATTAAGCTTCGAATGAAAAGAAGCATTGAAGGTGTTGGGAATACATTTTGTTGGAGGGAACAGGGGAGAGATTATTTTCTAACATCACTGACAACTAAACGAATTAGCGCATGGTTTTGTATAATAATGTGTCCCTGCTGGCTATGGGATATGCTTACAAAAACATGATTTAATAAGACCTTAACCTTTTCGGTTATGCTATAATCTGAAAATGGACGGCATGGATAAGGATATTAACAGAATCATTAGATACTTTAAAAGCAGAGACGAAGTCTCAGCATTATATCTGTTTGGTAGCGCTGCCAGGGATAGAGTGACAAATGATAGCGATATTGATATAGCCGTTCTGATCAATGAAAAGTTTTTGAAAAGAAAGTCCTTCGATCATCTAATCAATAACTACTACAATGTCTCGCCATCTTTTTCATTAAGGTCTGTGGACATTGTGATTCTCAATAGTGCCTCACCCTACCTCAAGCACCACATTCTGAAAACAGGTGAGATACTTTTTGACAGGAACAGGAAGCTGAGAGTGGCCTTTACAACCAGGACCATTATCGAATATATAGACTTTAGACCCTTGGAGGTAATGTTCAATAAAGCAGTTGCAAACCGTATTAGGAGGCAGCCTGTTGGTAGATAAATCACTTGTCAGCAGAAAACTGGAAAAGGTCGAGAGCTACATTAATCAGATCGGCAACAAAAAAGATCCCGGCCTCAAGTCTTTTAAGAAGGACAGAGACCTTCAGAGCATTATTCTATTTAACCTTATTCAGGCCATCCAGGCCTGCATTGACATTGGCGCTCACATAATAAGCGACTCTGGCTGGGGAACGCCTTCGACTCAGGCAGAAATATTCGAGCTGCTTGCAGAAAATAAAGTTATATCAAAAACTCTCTCAAAAAAAATGATCCAGATGTCAGGCTTCAGAAACAGGATTATTCATGAATACGAAAAGACGGACATGAAAATCGTACATTCTGTCTGGAAAAAGAACCTTGTTGATATTTCCAGGTTCTGCAAAGATGTTGTATTAAAATACAGTATGTAATAATTCACTTTCCTGATCCGGTTCTATCCTACATACATATAAGTACCAGGGAATGATACAACAAATAAATGTGAAGAAGTTTTTAAAGACACGCAAGCGCTTGAAAAATAATGGTGGAGCTGATCGGGATCGAACCGACGACCTGTCGATGCGACCGCTCTCCCTGGAGTGTTTATAGAATTTTTTTGGCTTTCAGCTCTTTTCGACCGCTGATAGATTTGAAATATATCTCACGACGAACAGCTTCTGATCTGGTATTAAACTGCTCCGAATAGATTAAGTGCCACGGGCGGTGGCTTCTGGTAGACTTGCTTTTGCCATTATTATGCTCTTCTACACGATTTGTTAAGTCCTTAGAATGGCCGACATAAGACCTGTTGGAGGATAAGCTTTTTAAAACATAAACGAAGTAGTGAATAGAAATGTCCCCTAAAATTAATGGTGGAGCTGATCGGGATCGAACCGACGACCTCTTGAATGCCATTCAAGCGCTCTCCCAACTGAGCTACAGCCCCATACCATCAACATCAACTAATAAAATATCAATCAGCTGATTGAGCCGACGACCTGTCGCATCGACCGCTCTCCCAACTGAGCTACAG
>PIVU01000612.1 GCA_003354025.1 Nitrospirota bacterium | reverse complement strand
ATTCCAATAATTTTACCCATAACATACCCTCCAAGATATTTTTAATTTTCTTTAGTTTCTTCGGTTTCTTTTTTCGCTTTTTTTGAAACAACAACCATTGCCGGTCTGATCAGCCTGTCATGAAGGAGGTATCCTTTTTGCAGAACTGTTGTAACAGTATTCTCAGGGAATTCGTCTGTTTCTTCCTGGGTTACTGCCTGGTGAAAGTTTGGATCAAAGGCTTTGTTTGCAGCTTCCACAGGTTTTACATTAAAGGTTTCAAAAAGTTTGATAATATCCTTGTGCGTCAACTTTACGCCTTCAAACAGACTGGATTCCTCTGAGGTTTCCTGGGCAGCGCTAATTGCCCGTTCAAGGTTGTCCACAACCGAGAGAAGCTGCCTGAAAATTGATTCATTGGCAAACTTTTTAAAGTCATTGATCTCCCTTTGTGATCGTTTTTTGTAATTTTCAAATTCAGCGGAAAGTCTAAGTGCCCGGTCTTTTTCAAGAGCGACCTGCTCTTTAAGCTCTTTAACCCCATCCTTTTTTTTCTTCTTGTTTTCCTTATCGGAACTTTTTTGATCTTTTGCCTTTGGGGCATCTTTTTGGGGAGAATCGTCTCGTTTCGTTG
>PIVU01000339.1 GCA_003354025.1 Nitrospirota bacterium | reverse complement strand
CTGAGGCTGTAGGTCCCGGGAAGGTCCACGAGCCTGATCTTCCTGCCGCGATAATCAAATACAGTCTCTTTTTTCTCAACCGTAACGCCCGGCCAGTTGCCGACATGCAGCTTTGTTCCGGCAATGGCGTTGATAAGAGTTGACTTGCCGGAGTTAGGGTTTCCGGCTATAGCAATAGTAATGAGCCTGCGCTCTGTTTCTATTTTTTTATCAATTACATTAGTATCCATTACATGCCCTCCACAGAAATGCCTTCTGCTTCTTTTTTCCGAAGGGACAGGTTGTAATTTTTAATTGACACTTCAATAGGGTCTCCGAGGGGCGCGACTTTTTCTACTCTGATCTCTTCGCCTACAAGAATACCCATGTCCATAAGGCGCCTCCTTATAGGCCCTATAGATCCGATTTTTGTTATTTTCCCCCGCTCACCGGGTTTCAGTTTTGCAAGAGTCATCAGGCTGTCCTCCTTACCATTACCTTCATTGCGAGGCTCCTTGCTATGGCGACCCTTGCACTGTCAACCAGTATCAACAGAGGTCCTTTGCCTTCGTTGCTTAACATTTCAACTGTCTTTCCTGCGCGGAATCCCATCTCCTCGATCCTGCACAGAATGTCTGCCCGGTTGCTCATTCTATTCAAACTATCCTGCAAGACCATGGCTGCCTCGCCTTCGCTCAATAATCCTAGTGGTAGCATTTCAAAACCTCCGAAACTTATCGTTATTAATAATGAGAATCATTATCATTAATGTGTCAAAAAAAACTGCTCTTTATTGGTTCAGTTTCTGCACTTGCGGCAGATGCCGTAAATTTCCATTTTATGGCTGCTAATTTTAAAACCGTGTTTTTTGGCCAGATCTTCCTGCAATTTCTCAATTTTAGGATCCACTACTTCTTCCAGATTCCCGCAGCTTTTACATACAAGATGATCGTGGTGTTCATGTCCATATAAATGTTCATACCGCGCAGCCCCGTCATCAAGCCTGAATTCCCTGCAAAGTCCGCTTTCGCCGAGGAGCCTTAACGTCCTGTAAACCGTAGCAGTTCCTATTGCAGGGTTCCTTTTTTTAACAAGCCGGTGAAGTTCATCTGCAGTAAGATGTTTTTCGGTTTTAAGAAAGGTCAACAATATATCTCTGCGCTGGCCGCTATGTTTCAGCCCTTTGTTTCTCACAAAATCGTCGAATATTCTCTGCTCTTCCTCAAATGCCACGGTATCTCCTAAATGAAGTTGATAATCATTATCAATATAACACGGTGGAAATAATATGTCAAGCATTTTTGTAGAGGCGTGTTTCCACGCCTGGATATGTGAACAGTGGTATATGGGGGTTAAGACTGTCAGGGATCGATCACATCCCTGATCAACTGCCTGTCAACATCATCTATGATTTTTACAGTACCTATCGTCTCGGGCAGAATAAATTTCAGCCTCCCGGCTCTTGCCTTCTTGTCAACTTCCATTGCACTTAGCATTTCAGACCTGTTCAGGTTTTCAGGGATAGAGGCAGGCAGATCGTACATTTCAATCAGCTCCTTTATCTTATCCACATCTGACTGAAAGAACATTCCCATTTTTTCAGCCAGTTCAGCGGCTGCCTGCATTCCAATTGCAATGGCTTCTCCATGAAGATATTTTTTGTACCCTGTTACGGTTTCTATGGAGTGGCCTATTGTGTGGCCATAGTTTAAAATTGCCCGGATTCCGGCTTCTCTTTCGTCTTTTGATACAACATCGGCCTTGATTTCACATGAGCGCTTAATAATATGAATAATGCTATCTCCATGAGAAGTGATACTCTCCCTGTTTTCCTTTAGATAATCAAAAAGTTCAGGGTCCGCTATTATTCCGTATTTAATTATTTCCGCCATGCCAGCATCGAACTCTCTTTTGGGGAGTGTCTTCAATGTATCTACATCAATACAAACCAGCGAAGGCTGATAAAAGGCACCGATCATATTTTTCCCCAGAGGATGATTAACACCTGTTTTCCCACCGACGGAGCTGTCAACCTGTGAAAGCAGTGTAGTCGGGACCTGTATGAAACGTATCCCCCTCATGTATGTTGCTGCAATGAACCCGGTCATATCACCTATAACACCGCCGCCCAGTGCAATGAGCATGGAGCTTCTGTCAAATCTGGCCTTTAGAAGTTCGCCGTGAATGTAATATGTCCACAGCAGGTCTTTGTACTCCTCACCATCGGGGATTAGCACTATTTCAGCATCGATGTTGCATTCACGTAATGACTTGAGCACAGCATCACGGTAAAGAGGGAAGACTGTCTTATTGCTGATAATGGCGACCCTGGAAGGTCTGAACTCCTTTACTCTTAAGCCGAGGTTGCTGATTAAGTTTCTCCCGATTATGATATCGTAGCTTCTTTCATCGAGATTGACCCGTACATTGTTTCTGTCCAGTGAAAGTACATTCATAATTTCCCTGGCTGTTTCTTCAGGAGTCATATAGTTTGTGTCAATAGCCTTGTCTGCCCGGCGGTAAAGCTCAATCCGTTCTGACAATAGTTTATT
>PIVU01000611.1 GCA_003354025.1 Nitrospirota bacterium | reverse complement strand
GAGCTGTTGTGAGCTGTTTTGAGCTGTTTGGGTTCCTTTTGAGCTATTTCGAGCAGTTCTGAGCTGTTTTGAGCTGTGGTGGGGCTGTTTTGGAGCTCTTTTGAGCTATTGCGAGCCGTTTATTTTGAGCTGTTTTGAGCTGTTTTTGAGCTGTTTTGAGCTGCTTGGAGCTGTTTTTGCGCTTTTTGTGAGCTTTTTGAGCTGTTTTGAGCTATTGTGGGCTGTTTTTGAGCTCTTTTTGAGCTGTTTTGAGCTGTTTCGAGCTGTTTGTGAGCTGGTCGTGGGATGTTGTGAGCTGTTTTGAGCTGTTTTGGGCTGTTGTGAGCTGTTTGGGTTCCTTTTGAGCTATTTCGAGCAGTTCTGAGCTGTTTTGAGCTGTTTTGAGCTATTTCGAGCTGTTTTCAGCTGTTTTTGAGCTGTTGTTGAGCTCTTTTGAGCTGTTGTGAGCTGTTGTGAGCTGTGTTTGGGCTGTTTTTGAGCTCTTTTGAGCTATTGCGAGCCGTTGTGAGCTGTTTTGAGCTGTTTGTGAGCTGTTTTGAGCTGTTTTGTGATATTTCGAGATTTTGTGAGCTGTTTGTGAGCTGTTGTTGAGCTCTTTTGAGCTGTTGTGAGCTG
>PIVU01000610.1 GCA_003354025.1 Nitrospirota bacterium | reverse complement strand
AGGGCCAATTTTTGGTCCCTGGTGGACATCGACATTACCGGCTATGCGGGAGATAGGGTGCGGATTGGTTTTTATCATTATTCCAACAATGACGCTGGTCAGCGCACCGGCTGGTATATCGACGACATAGAGATTGTCAACAAGGTTCCGGTGTTTACCGGTGACTTTGAAAGCGGCTGGGCCGACTGGACCGCCGATGCCGCCAACGGGGTTTGGGAGGTGGGCACGCCCACTGCCGGCCCTGCAGGCTGTCACAGCGGCAGTCAGTGCGCCGGGACAATATTAAACGGCAATTATATGAATTTACTTGGCAGTCGTCTGATCAGCGCACCGCTGCAGTTGGATGCTGTCAACGGCAGCGAGGAGCAGCACCTGCGCTTCTGGCATTGGTTTGACTACTATAATTCGGCTGACTACGGAACCGTTCAGATATCGACTTTTGATGCAAACACCCAGACCTGGTCGGCATGGGAAGATATCAGCTCGCATATAACCGAAAGGGCCAATTTTTGGTCCCTGGTGGACATCGACATTACCGGCTATGCGGGAGATAGGGTGCGGATTGGTTTTTATCATTATTCCAACAATGACGCTGGTCAGCGCACCGGCTGGTATAT
>PIVU01000120.1 GCA_003354025.1 Nitrospirota bacterium | reverse complement strand
TATGTCGAATATGCTGGAGCAGTCAAGAGAGATAAAAAAGATCTGGAGCGGTTTTCAGCAGGCGAGAGTCCTGCTTACAGCTAATAACTACCGTATATTTGACTATCTGGATGAGCCGAAATCTTCGGTGCAGACAGCGCGGATACTAAAGACTGACCGCAGGGCAACGGAGATACTGCTTAATGCACTTACGGGGTTAAAACTCGTAAGCAAAAAAAATAATACATTCAGGAACACCTCGCAGTCTTCACGTTTTCTTGTTTCGAGCAGTCCATGGTACCAGGGGGATATTATTAAACATGCTGACGGTATGTGGGACTCCTGGTCCAATCTTGATGATGTTGTGAGGACAGGAAAACCGGCCCGTGCGGGGCGTAACCATGAAGCCTTTATACTGGGGATGCATAATCTGTCTGTGTTGAAAGCAGGTGCCATTCTGAAGGCAATAGGGCTGAACGGCGTAAATCGGGCCCTGGATCTTGGCGGAGGGCCGGGGACATATTCAATTGAGATGGCTTCAAAGGGTGTTCACTCTACTCTTTTTGATGCACCGGAGACTAAAGAAATTGCCAGGAAAGTAATTAATGCATCTGGTGTGGATAAGGGCAAAATTGATTTTGTCGGTGGAAATTTTTTTACTGAGGACATTGGCTGTGATTACGACCTGGTTTTAATCAGTCAGATATTTCATGCCTATTCAGAGAAGAAAAATGTTGCCTTGCTGAAGAAATGCCATAGGGCCCTAAACACCGGCGGCAGGGTCGTTGTTCAGGAATTCCTGATAAATGAGGCCAGGACATCGCCTGTATGGAGTTCTCTCTTTGCTATTAACATGCTTGTAAATACCGAGGGGGGAAGGACCTATACTCCGAATGAAATGAAGAGCTGGTTTATGAAAGCCGGATTTAAGAGTGCAGTGAAAAAAAATGTAGCAGACGGAGTATTGATTATCTCAAAGAAATGACATTCAGGGAGATTCCATAATTATAATGACAATACGCGAACAGACGGAAAAGATAGAGCAGGAAATCCTTCATCCTAATGCCTGCCTCAGTTCTAAAAGTAAAGGCAGACAGGTAAAAGAAAAAGAAGGGGAGCTCCGGACATGCTTTCAGCATGACCGGGACCGTATAATTCATTCAAAGTCATTCAGACGGCTCAAGCATAAGACACAGGTTTTTCTTGCTCCGAAGGGTGACCATTACCGCACACGGCTTACGCATACTTTAGAGGTATCACAAATTGCCCGTACAATATCAAGGGCTTTGAGACTTAATGAAGATCTGACGGAAGCTATAGCTCTCGGCCATGACCTCGGGCATACTCCTTTCGGACATGCAGGAGAGGACATTCTTCGTGAGATCTATCCAGGAGGGTTTGACCATTTTAAACAGAGCGTACGGGTTGTTGAAATCCTTGAGAGGAACGGTCGTGGATTAAACCTGACTCATGAAGTCAGGGACGGGATTCTAAAGCATTCAAAAGGCAAAGGTAAAATATTTGCTGCCGGCAGAAGAAGTGAGACCCTGGAAGGCCAGGTTGTTAGAATATCGGATGTCATAGCATATCTAAACCATGACCTTGATGATGCAATACGTGCAGGCGTCCTGAAGCGCTCCAGTATACCCCGTGAACTCCGCGGTATTGGCAATACACCTTCCAAACGCATTGATGAAATGGTTAAGGATGTGATTTACGGCTCACTTTCTTCTGACTTAAAGGAAGTAATAGTAAGTGAGGAAATGAAGGGTACAATATATGCCTTAAGGGATTTCCTTTATAAGAGTGTCTATGAAAGTGAGGAATCAAAGAGTGAGTTTAAGAAAGCCAGGAAAATCCTGTCTGATCTGTATGCATACTATATGGAGCACACTGAAGAGATCTTTAAGGAGTTCCCCATAGAAATGACTAATGACAAAGAGAGAATGGTCTGTGATTTTATTGCCGGGATGACCGACAGGTTTGCGATTATGCTGTATGAGCAGAAATTTCTACCTCAGCCCTGGGTTGTTTTTTAGGCTAAATAACGTCCCTGAAGGGGTGTAATATTAATAATTAATAAAAGATAGTCTTGACAACCGCTCTATGTCCTCTTATAATTTAGGAAAAATGAATGGAGGGTCGATATGACAAAAGCTGACTTGGCGGATAGACTTTACGAGAAAATAGGGCTTCCAAAAAAAGAAGCTACAGCAATGGTAGAAACACTTTTTGAATCGATGAAAAGCATTCTTTCTGAGGGAGAGTCAATTAAAATCACGGGTTTCGGTACTTTCCTTGTCAGGAAAAAAGGCGCACGTAAGGGCAGAAATCCCAAAACCGGTACAGAGCTTGAAATTGAACAGAGAAGAGTTGTTACATTTAAACCAAGCCTGCAGTTTAAAGCTCTCGTAGAAAAGGTGTAACCCTTATGAGGTCTTCACCTCGGAAAAAGGTCAGTACGGACAGACTTTTCTATAAGATAGGGGAAATTAGCAATATTGCCGAGATTGAGTCCCATGTCTTAAGATACTGGGAGTCCGAGTTTTCTTTTCTTAAACCGAGAAAGAACAAGACGGGACAGCGTGTATATACCAGGAAGGACCTGGAAATTGTTCTTCAGATAAAGAACTTATTATATAAAGAAAAATATACAATAGCCGGGGTAAAGAAAAAATTCGGTAGTTCCAGTCTTAAGAAAAATGCTGTTTCCATGAAGACCATTCATGAAGTGAAGAAGAAGCTGAAGGACATACTGGACACAATAAACGGAACTGAAATAAATCATAAGCCGCAGCGAGTGACAAAGGCGGCAAAGACAAAAACAACAAAGACAAAAACTGCAAAGACAAAGGAAAAGGAAAACGAGTCCCAGATGCATTTATTATAATCCGCATTTTCCTATTTGATTTTCCGCAGTTCATCTATTAAGCTCTTTTACAGTATAATAATTAAATCAGCACATATTCATCTGTATCATATTCTATTCGGGGCGTAGCGCAGTTTGGTTAGCGCACTGGTCTGGGGGACCAGGGGTCGGAGGTTCAAATCCTCTCGCCCCGACCATTTTCATTTATGATTCTTCCTTGATATAAGCTTTGACCGCAAAGTACACTTACTTTGCGGTGCTATCATTGTGATAGTTAAGTGCTTGAAATTAAATGGAAATATCATAAGCAGCTGCTGATCCTGGATTTCGGCCCGGTAGCGCAAGCCCTATCTAATTAAGACGTATTCTCTTGTGTTTTTATTGAAAAAATGGTATTATTTTTTTAGATTTTTTATCATACTGCAGCATATTAGGTTGTTAATTGAAAGAAGAGTGGGTTTTCCCACTCTTTTGTTTTTATATATATATATGAGCGTGGAAACGACTGAAAACAGAGTTATTGAGATAATTGAACCGGTGATTGACAGCATGGGTATTGAGCTTGTTGATGTGGAACTTAACAAAATGCGTGGTAAGGCGCTTCTTAGGGTCTATATTGACAAAGAAGACGGGGTTAAGATTAGTGACTGTGAGAGTGTGAGCCGGGAGATTGAGGGTGTGCTTGATGTGGAGGACCCGATCCCCTATTCGTATGTGCTTGAGGTTTCTTCACCCGGTCTGGACAGGCCCCTGAAGTCACTGAAGGATTATAAGAGGTTCTCGGGCAATATGGTAAGAGTCATTACCCATGAGCCTATAGAAAAACAGAATTGTTTTGTTGGCAAGCTTGAGGCGGCGGAAGAAAACGAAATAGTGCTTGCTTTACCGAAAGACAGGAAGGTAACAATACCTTATGAAAATATATCAAGGGCGAAACTGGAGGTTGAGATATAAATGAACCGAGAGCTGATTCACATCATTGAGCAAATGAGTAAAGAAAGAGGTATCCCGAAGGAATCTATACTTGATACACTGGAGTCTGCCCTGCTGTCAGCAGTGAGAAAAAAATATGGTCTTGAACTCGAGATTAATATTAAGATTGACACCGAATCAGGAGAAATTGTCATTACGGCTTTAAAGAAAGTGGTAAAGACGGTTGTAAACGATCGGGAGGAGATATCTCTTAAAGACGCAAAGAAAATAAATCCGGATGTTAATGTTGACGATTCACAGGAGTCACCCATTTCGCTGGAGAACTTTGGAAGAATTGCGGCCCAGACAGCCAAACAGGTCCTGTTTCAGAGGGTCAGGGAAGCTGAGAAAGAAGCGATTTTTGAAGAATTCAAGGATCGGGCCGGTGAGATTGTCAGCGGTGTTGTTATCCGGAGAGAAAAGGGCTGTTACTATGTCGCTCTTGGCAGGGCGGAGGCTGTACTCCCTATTAAAAGTACACTGCCTACCGAAAGTCTGAAGCGTGGTGAAACAGTCAGGACCTATATTGAAGAAGTCAAGGTTACGTCGAAGGGCCCGGTTATACTGCTCTCAAGGGCGCATCCGAATTTTGTTGCAGAGCTTTTCAGAATGGAGATCCCTGAAATATATGAAGGAATGGTTGAAATAAAGAAGATTGTCAGGGAGGCAGGAGACAGGACAAAGTTAACGGTGCATTCAAAAAATGCCATGGTTGACCCCGTTGGCGCCTGTGTAGGAATGAAAGGCACCCGTGTACAGTCTATTGTAAGGGAGCTAAGGGGCGAAAGAATTGATATTATTCCCTGGACAGAGGACCTTAGAGTTCTGATAGCAAAGGCCCTCAGTCCTGCGGTTGTTGAAAGTATAGGAATAAATGAAGATGAAAAGTCAGCCATGGTAGTTGTCAGTGATCAGCAGCTTTCCATAGCCATCGGTAAAAAGGGCCAGAATGTAAGGCTGGCCATGAAACTGACGGGCTGGGATATTGATATAATCAGCGAGACTGAATACAACAAGATGAGAAAAGGCGAGATAGAGAATCAGCTTGAAGATGAACTGAATGAACTAAATGAACAAGAGAAAGAGGAACAGACCTCTGAGGATGAGCACGAAGAAAAATAATCTACCAGGCACAGAACCTCCAGATGTTACGCATAAGACAACAAAAGATACCTCTGTCCAATATATTAAAGGAGTCGGTCCTGCAAGGGCCCGGCTCCTTGACAAGATAGGAATTAAGACCCTCGAAGACTTGCTGTATTACTTCCCCTGGCGTTACGAAGACCGGAAAAACCTGAAAAATATCTGCAACCTTAGTTTTGGAAGCCTTGAGACAGTATTGGGTGAAGTTATGTCTGCTGATATTGTTACAACTCCGAGAAAGAGAATGAAAATCTTTGAACTAACGATAAGCGACAAAACCGGCTATATGAAATCAAAGTGGTTTAATCAGGCTTTTCTGAAAAAATATTTTCAGAAGGGACAGAGAGTTGTTCTCAGCGGTATGGTCAAGGGTAATCCCTATTCAAGCGGCGGCCTGGAAATGGAAAATCCTGATTATGAACTTGTGGAGGGTGAAGACAGTCGTGTTCATACAACAAGAATAGTCCCTGTTTATAATGCGACCGAGGGTCTGTCGCCAAAACAGATAAGGACCCTGATGTTTAACACTGTCAGAGGCTATGAGTACCTGATTGAGGATTACATGCCGCAGGACATTATTGATAGAAATGAATTAAAGCCCTTACCGTGGGCGGTCAGGGAGGTGCATTTCCCTGAAGACTATACGGATGTCAATCATCTGAATAAAGAATCGAGTCCTGCTCACAAGCGCCTGGTGTTTGATGAATTTTTCCTGCTCGAACTGGGTCTGGCACTGCTGAAAAAGAGAGAGACTGTTGAAAAAGGAATCAGCTTTAAACCACTGCGAACACTGACCGATCAGCTCCTTCAGAACCTGCATTTTCAAATGACCAGGGCCCAGAAACGAGTTGTTGATGAAATAAAGTCCGACATGAAAAAACCACTGGCTATGAACAGGCTTGTTCATGGGGATGTTGGCTGCGGGAAGACAGTCGTGGCACTTGTGTCCATGCTGATGGCAATTGAAAATGGTTACCAGACCTGCCTTATGGCGCCTACGGAGCTTCTTGCTGAACAGCACTATATTAATATACACGGGATGGTTGAAGACCTTGGCCTGAGAGTTGTACTGCTGACTTCCAGCAGCAAGGGAACCTCTCTCGATGAGATAGCTTCAGGCGGGGCCCAGATAATTATTGGTACTCATGCTCTTATTCAGGAACATGTCCGGTTTAAGAAACTGGGACTGGCAATAATTGACGAACAGCATAGGTTCGGTGTTGTTCAGAGGGCCACACTGCGCACTAAGGGCATGAACCCTGATATTGTGATCATGACGGCAACTCCTATCCCGAGGACCCTGGCGATGACATTGTACGGCGATCTTGATATTTCTATTATTGATGAACTGCCGGCAGGCAGAAAGCCGATCATTACAAAAGTATTTTTCCCGTCCCAAAAGGACAAGGTATATAACCGGATCAACGAAGAACTGGAAAAGGGAAGGCAGGTATATATCGTCTATCCTCTGATTGAGGAATCGGAGAAGCTTGATCTGAAATCTGCAATTGACGGATCGGAAGCATTAAAGAAAAAATTTCCGGAGAAGACAATCGGCCTTGTTCATGGTAAAATGCATCACCATGAGCGGGAGGATGTAATGTCCCGTTTTAAAGCAGGTGGAGTAGATATCCTTGTTGCAACAACTGTTATTGAGGTGGGAATTGATGTGCCCAATGCAGCTGTTATGCTGATCGTGCATGCCGAGCGGTTTGGCCTGTCACAGCTTCATCAACTGAGGGGAAGGATTGGAAGGGGAGGGTATGACTCCTACTGTCTTTTGATGGCCTATCCTCCTTTCAGTGAGGAGGCAAAGAGAAGGCTCAAGGCAATGGAAAAAACCAACGATGGATTCATGATCGCCGAAGAGGACCTGGCAATACGTGGGCCGGGAGATTTTTTCGGCACAAGACAGTCAGGACTTCCTGCTCTGAAAATTGCTAATATATTAAGGGACATCAGAGTGCTTGAGACTGCAAGGAAAGAGGCTTTTGATTTGGCGGAGGCTGAGCCTGAGCTGGAGAGTTACCCTTTGCTGAAAGATACGCTGCATAGTAAGTGGTTGGGAAGGTTAGAACTGATTAAGAGTTGAATATATAAAGCTATCAGCTGTCAGTGATCAGCGATCAGCCCTGTTCCTGCTGATAGCTGATCGCTAGGTGCCGACAGCTTAAGGAGGTGACACATGATGGATAGAGTAAAGAAAAATCTGACAACAGGTCTGACGCGTGTTAAATGGATTGCGGGTTTTGTCGCAGACCGGACAAAGGCGGAGACATCCGTTGCAAAATTACTTTATGAAAGCAGCAAGATCGAAGGCAAGGTTGATGATCTGTACAGGGAGGTAGGCAAACGGGTCATGGAACTAAAATCAAAGGGCGGTCCTGAAGAAAAGGATGTACTAAAGGATTTTGTTGTACAGCAGGCGCTTGATGAAATTAAGCACCTTCAAGAGACGGTTACCGACTACAGGTCTGAGGCAAAAAACATTAATAAACTTCCAGAATAATGCTCTATTTTATTGTTATTGTTTTCGGGCTTCTCATAGGTTCTTTTCTTAATGTATGCATTTTTCGTATACCCGAAGGTGTATCAATAGTTACACCCTCTTCAAAGTGCCCGTCCTGCGGGACCCCTATTAAGTTCTATGACAATATCCCTGTTATCAGCTATCTTCTGCTTATGGGTAAATGCAGGCAATGCAGGGCTAAAGTTTCAGCAAGGTATCCCTTTGTAGAATTTCTGAATGCTGCACTTTATGCGGTTGTATTAAACAGGTTCGGGATAGATCCGCCATGGGTTTTGTTCACTTACCTTGTATTTACGTCTGTTCTTATCGTTATTTTTTTTATTGACCTGGACCATCAGATTATTCCCAATGGCATTACATATCCTGGCATCCCGATTGCTGTTGCCCTGGGTGCAACTATTTTGCCGGACCCGTTTTTTCGCCTTGTTCCCATGGGGCACGAAGCGGCCCTGATCGGTTTAATTGGGGGCGGAGGGTTCTTTTATCTAGTCGCGGTAGCAGGCAAAGTGATATTTAAAAAAGATGCAATGGGCGGAGGAGACATCAAGATGATGGCCATGGTTGGAGGCCTTCTGGGGTGGAAGGGTGTTATTCTCACGACATTTGCTGGAAGCCTGCTGGGTTCTATAGTAGGTGTGACTCTTATAAGACTAAAAGGCAGAGAGTGGGGTTCCAAGATAGCTTTCGGTCCCTTCCTTGCACTTGGTGCCCTGATCAGTATGCTCTGGGGAGAGGAAATATTGCGCTGGTACTTGTATTAATTTTGTTTTAGCAGTACGCAAGATAAAACAATAAAGGTGAGAACTGAATATGCAGGACCAATCATTAACTAAGTGGTTAACCATCCTTTTTTTAATCCTCGGGCTATCTATCGGCACTATGCTTGTACCTGCAATGATTGAAAGAGGTATAGGGTTCGGCGCAGCTGTCGCGGGCCTTGTGATTATTGCGGCTTCAATAATATTAATAAGGCGCTATGTCCTTAAACAGAGAAGGGTAATTAAATCCGAAGGCGGTATTAAAGATGAATCGAAAGTCGGTTTTGTCGTTGATACCTTCCAAGACCTTGTGGGGCAGCTCAAAGAGAAAGAGAAAGAGCTTGAAGGGCTGCGGGCTTCTGCCGAGGAGAAAGCGGACAGCATTGAGGCGTACAACGAAAACATCCTCAGGAGTGTTCCCAGCGGTGTGGTGAGTATTGATAATGAAATGAGGATTAAGAGTATTAATCAGGCTGCAGAACGTATTCTGGGTGTTGATTCAGCAGAGATTATTGAAAAGGAATTCGGAGATATATTCAAGGAGCCGTTAACTTCACTGATAAAGGAGGAGCGGACTGTAGCCAGAGTTGAATATGCTTATGATACTAACGACGGCAGGCATATATGGCTTGGCATTACTACATCTCAGTTAAAAAATGCGGCTGATGAAAAGATAGGACTTATATTTGTGTTTACTGATTTAACGGACATTAAGGCCCTGCAGGCACAGGTTGAGTTGAAGCACAGGCTGAGCCAATTAGGTGAGATGTCTGCCGGCATTTCTCACGAACTCAGGAATTCAATGTCAGTGATTGCCGGCTACGCAAAACTGCTGGGCAGGAAAGTTGATACTTCTGCTCAGCCAACGGTAGATTCGATAACAACAGAGATTAGTAACATGGATAAGATCATATCAGAGCTTCTGGCTTTTGCAAAACCGTCGGTATTGAGCAAGGAGCATGTAGACCTGAATAGCCTTTTAGAAAGTACAGCAGAATATGTAATTGCCAATTATAGTGCTGTCCGGGTATCAGTCAATGCTGCGGAACCAGTCGCTGTGCAGGCCGATGAGGTTCTCCTGAGGCAGGCATTTGCAAATCTTCTTCAAAACGCGGTTGAGGCCATGCCTGACGGCGGCAGTATTGAAATTGCATTAAACAAATTTCACTCATGTGCCCAGATTAGCATAAGAGATAATGGTGATGGCATACCGGAAAACATTATTCAGAAAATATTTCTCCCCTTTTATACTACTAAGGAACAGGGCATTGGATTTGGACTTGCCCTTGTACAGAAAATAATTGTCTCTCATGGAGGAACTATTGAAGTTTCCAGCGGGCAGGGTGAAGGAACGGCATTCAGAATTGTTCTCCCGTTGAATGATTAAGCAAAGGTTAATTGAAAAATATGTTATTGGCTGAAAAATCACAAATGCCATTAACTTTATAATATTGTTAAGGAGGTTTTCTATGGACAATTATGATAATGGTAAATTGAAAGATATTGTGTCACGAAGGATCGCTCTTTTTCAAAAAAAACCCGAGACAGCAATATACAAACCAAAGGTATCTTCAAAGCATGTTTATGGTCTTTACTCGGAAACATCAGTAAGAAACCACACTGTCTTATGTGATTACGCTGAACCTGCCGGGGGGACGAATAAGGCCCCAAACCCGATTGAGCTGCTTCTTTCCGCTTTTGCTGCATGTGTTGAAGCAGCTTTCTATGAGTTTGCTCTGCACAGGGGAATTACCGTTAACTCGCTATCTGTTGAGATAGAAGGAACACTCGATTTGAAGGGGCTGTTCATGGTTGATGACAGCACCAGGCCGGGGTTTCATGATTTGAATTATATCTTTAATATTGATTCACCTGATGATGAAAACACTGTCAGGAAGCTTGCGGAAGAAGTGATTGCCCATTGCCCGGTTGTGGACAGCCTGATTAACCCCGTTGCTGTTAGCGGGAGCATAAATATCACAACGGGGACAGTGTAGATATATTTTATTTAAAAAAATCAGTTCATAAAGTATTATGATATTAATGTCGATGAATTTATATATCGTAAAAATAAATGAAATGTATTAATATTAATTACTTATGTTGGCAAATAAAAGGGAGATAAGGAATTGAACAGTGAATCAATAGCAAATAATGTCACTGCCATTGATGACAGCGCCCTTGAAGTACTGAAGGAGATTGGTTCTGCTGATATTGTCATTGGGATCCCCAGCTATAATAATGCTGATACAATCACCAGAGTCATAAAAGCCGCTGAACTGGGTCTTGCGAAATACTTTTCAAAATACAGGGGAGTGAT
>PIVU01000119.1 GCA_003354025.1 Nitrospirota bacterium | reverse complement strand
GGGACCATACCGGAATCGTTATTTGCTCTTTTCCAGATGACTTTTGCTATTATTACTCCGGCGCTTATTGTCGGTGGCTTTGCAGAGAGAATGAAATTCTCGGCAATACTGCTCTTTTCAGCATTCTGGGTGATTATAGTTTACGCCCCCATCACTCACTGGGTCTGGGGAGGCGGATGGCTTCAGGAGATGGGCCTGCTTGATTTTGCAGGAGGTACGGTCGTTCATATTACCGCAGGAGTCGGTTCTCTTGTAGCAGCGCTTGTATTAGGTCGACGCGACGGATTCCCCAAAATTGCCATGCCGCCGCATAATATGACAATGACCGTTACAGGTGCAGGAATGTTATGGGTTGGATGGTTCGGATTTAACGGCGGCAGCGCATTGGCAGCCAATGGCGACGCTGCAATGGCCATGCTGGTAACACATATTTCTGCTGCTGCAGGCGCAATGACCTGGATGTTCTATGAATGGAAAAGATTCGGTAAGCCAACTGCTCTGGGTACAGTAACAGGAATGGTCGCCGGACTGGGTACAATAACACCGGCTTCGGGCTTTGTAGGACCGGGCGGTGCTCTGGTAATCGGCATCATTGCCGGAATAATCTGTTTTAACGCAGTGTTATTACTAAAAATAAAATTCAAAATCGACGACTCACTTGATGTATTTCCTGTTCATGGGGTTGGCGGCATAACAGGCACGATGCTCGCCGGAGTCTTTTCATCAACTGAACTGGGAGCATTCAGCGGACAGGGATTCGCAGAAGGGATCACGAGCATGTCCGGGCAGCTTTTTGTACAGTCCATCGGGGTATTAGCAACATTTGCATACACAGCAATTGCTACATATATCATTCTTAAAGCAGTAAATGCATTCGTTGATCTGAGAGTCTGTAAAGAGTGTGAAGTCGAGGGACTTGACGTTTATGGCCACGGTGAGCAAGGATATATACTCTAAAATTTAATGACTAAATTGGGACGAAGGACTAACAACAAACAGATAAATGTCTATATTAATTGTTAAAAACATAGCCATAGAGGGGCCGGGAACTATTGAGGAATTCCTGAAGGACAAGGGAATAGACTACAGTATCCTGGAGATACATGACTGCCATGCAGAGATTCCAGATATCCGGAATCATTCCCATCTTGTTGTTATGGGCGGGCCCATGGCGGTTTACGAGACCAGGGAACATGCGTACCTCAGCATAGAACTGGCTTTGATAAGGTCTTTTATTAAAAGCAAAAAACCTGTGCTCGGCATATGCCTCGGAGCTCAGATGATCGCTCATGCGGTTGGTGCGGAAGTGTTTGCCGGTGATACCCTGGAGTTCGGATGGAACAAAGTCAGTTTGACTGCCGATGGGATGGATGATCCGATCATGTCCAGTGTTGCAATTGATGGTGAACCTGTCGCTGAAGTCTTCCAGTGGCACGGAGATACCTTCAACCTGCCGAAGAATTCTGTAAGGCTGGCATCATCACCTGCATATGAAAATCAGGCATTCAGGTATAAGGAGAATGTATACGGCCTGCAGTTTCATATTGAAGTTACACCCGGCATGATCAGGGAATGGTTCACTGAAGAAAAAGGTGATAAGATTGACGATATGTTCAAGGAGTCAGACATCATTTATCCGGAATATCGCAAGAGAGCCATGGCTTTTTATGAAAAGTTTTTCCTTTAATTAAATTATTATTTATATAGCTAATTAACATTACACACAAACAACAAACTATTAACAATTGAAACGATTTAAAACGATTCAAATTACACATTAATTAAAAGGAGGCAGTAATGACACCCAAAGACGTTATATCTTTCGCCCAGGAAAACAATGTAGTCATGGTGGACTACAAGTTCATCGATTTCCCGGGTATCTGGCAGAACTTTTCACAGCCCATAAGTGAGTTGAGCGAGTCCACATTTGAAGACGGCCTTGGATTTGACGGCTCATCCATAAGGGGATGGCAGGCAATCAATGCATCAGACATGCTTATGATACCTGATCCGTCAACCGCAATCCTTGATCCGTTCAGGAAGTATCCGACATTAAGCCTTGTATGCAACATCGTTGATCCTATCACAAAGGAGCCATACTCAAGGGACCCCCGTTTCATTGCCCAGAAGGCTACTCAGTACATGAAATCCACCGGAGTCGGTGATACAGCATATTTCGGCGCTGAGGCGGAGTTCTTTATTTTTGATGAGGTGCGCTACGACCAGACCGCAAACAGCGGTTTTTATTTTATTGATTCAAGAGAAGGTATCTGGAACTCCGGTGAAGACGAAGGCCCCAACCTCGGCTACAAGCAAAGGCACAAGGAAGGTTATTTCCCGGTATCCCCTACTGATCAGTTTGAAGACCTCAGGACAGAGATGGTTATGATCATGCAAAAGTGCGGCATCCATATCGAAGCCCAGCACCACGAAGTTGCAACAGGCGGACAGGGTGAAATCGATATGAGATTTACACCAATGGTAGAGCATGCCGACAAACTAATGCTCTTTAAATATATTATCAAGAATGTTGCTAACCAGCACGGCCTGACCGCAACATTCATGCCAAAACCTCTTTTCGGCGACAACGGAACCGGAATGCATGTTCACCAGAGCATCTGGAAAGACGGAACCCCCCTCTTTGCAGGAAACGGCTACGCCGGTATCAGTGAGATGGCAATGCATTACATGGGCGGAATCATGAAGCACGCACGCGCCCTTGCTGCATTGACTAACCCGACAACCAACTCATACAAGAGACTGGTTCCAGGGTTTGAAGCACCTGTTAACATTGCCTACTCAGCAAGAAACAGGTCTGCATCATTGAGAATCCCAATGTACTCACCTTCACCAAAAGCTAAGAGAGTAGAAGTAAGGTTCCCTGATCCTTCATGCAACCCATATCTTGCATTCTCAGCAATGCTGATGGCAGGGCTTGACGGAATCGAGAACAAGATCGATCCGGGAGAAGCTATGGACAAGGACCTCTATGAGCTTCCGCCTGAGGAGCTTGCACAGATCCCGCAGATGCCGGGCGCTCTTGATGAAGCACTTGATGAATTGGAGAAAGACCACGATTTTCTACTCAAAGGCAACGTGTTCACAGAAGACGCTCTTACAAAATGGATCGAGTACAAGAGAGAAAATGAGGTAGATGCACTTAGACTCAGGCCTCACCCTTACGAATTCTACATGTACTACGATATTTAATAGATCGAACAATATGATTTTGAAAGCCCGGACCGATTAATCCATCCGGGCTTTCTATATTTCATCCTCACTAACGCCTGACTCTTCACGCTTAAATAAAACGGGCAATAACGCAAAACAATATATATAATTATAAAGAGGTTACATGAAAAACAATCCTTCTTTATACGAGATAAACACTTATGTATGGCTCTATGAGCTATCACAGAAATTGGGTAAGCCCGTAACTCTTGGCAATGTCCCCGCGACTGAATGGGACAGAATCAAGCAACTGGGCTTTGACTATGTCTGGTTAATGGGCATATGGAAAAGGAGCCATGAAGGCATCAGGATTTTCCAGAAAGAAAAAAGTGAATATCGTCCGTTTGTGTCACACCTCAACTATCTGATACCAGGATGGACCAAAGAAGATCTTGTTGGTTCAGCATATTCAATTGCTGACTATTCGCCTGACCCATTCATAGGTAACTGGACAGATGTAGACCAGGCAAGGGACGAACTTCACAAACGGGACATCGGCCTTATTCTGGACTTTGTACCAAATCATACTGCCCCTGACCATCCCTGGGTATTTGAACATCCCGACTTTTACTTCCGCGGCACCAGTGATGATTTCAATAATTGCCCGGGCGTATATTCCCGTATACAGGAAGGCAGCAGTATATTGTATGTTGTCCGAGGCAAGGACCCTTATTTCGCGCCATGGTCAGACACTGTTCAGTTAAACTACTTCAACCCGGCAACGCGACTTGCCCTCAAGGAAGAGTTAATAAAAATATCATCTCACTGTGACGGATTCAGATGCGATATGGCAATGCTTGTACTCAATGATATCTTTCACAATACATGGGACTGGATGCTCAAAGACCCCTCGAATGAGTTGCCGGCACAGGAGTTCTGGACTGAAGTAAGAGAAGCCCTTCCCGGAAGCATACTAATGGCAGAGGCCTACTGGGACACGGAATGGACCCTGCAGCAGCTTGGTTTTGATTACGTATATGATAAAAGATTCTATGACCGGATCACGGCACTTTCTCCGGAAGATATATATCTTCATCTCAAAGCCGATACAGGGTTTCAGAACAAACTTGTCCGCTTCATAGAAAACCACGATGAAAAACGGAGCGCAGAGGCATTCCCAAAAGAGAGTTTTGAAGCTGTCACAGCTCTTTTTGCAACTCTGCCGGGAATGAAACTCTATCACCAGGGGCAAATCCAGGGAGTGAAAACAAAAATTCCGGTCCAATTAAGGCGTGTCATCCATGAGGATACTGATGAAGAAGTAAAAACGCATTATGAACGGCTTCTATCAATTACCAGTCAAAACGTCTTTCACAACGGGCAATGGAAACTATGGGAAATATTCCCGATGTCAGACGGAAGCTGCACTAATATGATTGCCTGGACATGGTCGTTGGACAGTCAATTAAAACTGGTAGTTGTAAACATGAGCAAATTTGTAGCCCGCGGCAGAATCCCCCTGGAGGACATCGTAAACAAGAAGAAGGAGTATTTACTTACCGATGAACTGCACAATACTGTTTTTATCCGTCATGGCAGTGAAATGATAAATCCAGGACTCATAGTTGTCCTGGACAGTTTCAAAGCCCATATCTTTGATATAGCTCTTTCTAATTAACACGGTCCATATTTCATTTCAAATGCTTAATTTTGACTTGTATCTCCTTTGCTCTTATCTTTAAGTCAGACAGTTCATCAGATGACTTGAAGGCATTCCCCTTTGTATTGGCATTCAGATAGGATTCACTCTTGCGAGTTTTCCTGGATGCTTTCCGCTCGTCAATCACTTCACCTATCCGAACATGAACAAGACTGTATGCACTCTCAAAACTGAGCACAGCCTTTTTAAGATTGCCTTTACGAGTGTACGCATCCCCAAGGTATTCAAAAGCATGAATCCTGTCCATTATACTTGAATCATGCATGGAAGCTTTTTCCAATTCAATGATCGCCTGCTCATAATTGCCTTCATCATAAAGTTGCTTGCCGACCTTAAAGTTTGAAATTGATGTTGCACAGGCAGCAAACAGAATTATTACTAGCACCACAAAAAAATATTTCGACATTTTCATTATATCTCCCTCATAAAACCATCTCTTCAAAATAATATTCACCAGGAATGAATAACCTGACAAATAATAAAACACCTTTACATATATTTCAAGACACCTCTCAATTAACATAAGCTGTTAGAACATAATTCAAAGAATAGGCACCACCTGCCCTGCCTTTTTATAAATCTTACCCTGATATAATACCAACTTAAATCTGTACTAGGCCAACCTAGCCTACAAGGCACAATAATCCTAGCCAATCCATGCCATTATGTCCTAGCAGTTTATTTACACAGAGCACTTTAGCGTGTAACCACCTGTTATAATTACATAATCATATCTGGCATCCCCTTTGCAATTATAAATATGAGACAACAATGAAAGGAGGTAGTAACTATGACTACTACATATTTAGAAAGATTATTAGATCCATGGCGTGAATTTGATCGTATGAACAGACTGCTTCGCAGCTCACCAACGCAGACTACAGAATACCCGGCTGTCAATGTATGGGTGAATGGAGAGGATGCAGTGATTACAACCGAAATCCCCGGAGTAACAACAGATGATATCAATATCTCGGTAACGGGCAACTCATTTACACTTAGCGGAAAACGCCCGGCAGATGAGGAAAAAAATGTCCAATCCTATCACAGGCACGAACTATGGCACGGCAACTTCAACAAAACCGTACAGCTTCCCTTTAATGTAGATTCAGAGAAAATCCACGCATCATACAAAAACGGCGTTCTCCATGTTTCACTGCCGAAACTGGAAGCGGAAAAACCTAAAAAGATTAAAATCGAATCATAAGGGAGGTGAGAGACATGACGGATACCAATAGAGAAATACAGAAGAAAGAAGCTGAGCTTGAAAAAGGCGTTGAACACACAAGGGCAACAAGGGTCTTTACGCCGACTGTTGATATAGTCGAACATAAAAACGATATTGTCGTACTGGCGGATATGCCGGGAGTAGATGAAAAATCCGTAGACATAACACTTGAAAAAGAATTGTTAACCATTTACGGAAGAGTTGAGCCGGAAATCCCGGAAAACCACAGGCTGGCAATTGCTGAGTATGGTGTAGGTGATTACAAAAGGACGTTTACTATCTCAAATGAAATCGACAGAGACCAGATCCAAGCTTCAGTAAAAGACGGTGTATTGAAACTGGTGCTGCCAAAAGCTGAAGGCGCCAAAACCAGAAAAATCCCTATTTCAGGGAATGCATAATCAGTCTGGAAGCAAGAGGCACGAGGCTAATGGTTTTCCCTCCTGCCCCTGGCCTTAAGCCTCTGGTCTGTATTTAGAGGAGAAAGAAAATAACCATTAAAGCAGATTGACACTCTCGAATGTCGGATACGTTTCGGCCTGTCTTTGTTATTTCAAAGATAGGCCGTTTTTATTTATCTGCAATACTTTTAACAACACTGATAAATTCTTCCATAAGCCTGAGATCCTTAACACCTTTTTCGATCTCAACACCGCTGGATACATCAACGCCGTAACAGTTAATTTTCTCAAGCGCCTCCCTGACATTGGAAGGATTTAATCCTCCGGCAATAATCAGGTTTTCTTTTATGTCATTAAGCCATAGGGGAAACTCCTTAAACTCACCGCTTCCTATGCTCGCGTCATAAAGAAAATAATTGTAGACCAAATTATCAGGAACACTGTTACCGGCATAGATCAACTTGTCTGACTCGATTTTTTCGTATACCTGGATATAATCAAAATCGTCATTAACTTCTTTGAGCTCATCAAAGGTCTTTGCTACTGCAACGGATACAATTTTCCCTTTTGCATAGGACGCAAGTTCCCTAGCAGTCTCTGCATCACAGTAACGTGGACTTTTTGGATAAAGGACGACCCCGATTGCAGAGTAGCCCAGTTTGACCGCCCAGTCAATCTGCCCGGTTGTTTTCAGGCCGCAAACTTTAACAAACATATTATATTCAGCCTCTCATATTCATAAATTATTATGTTGAATTATGTTACCACAAATGCCCCCGTCTGAAGGCGTCGGGCCGAGACTGTCTCACTGCTCAAGGGGCTCTACCTCTTGTATTCGCAACCTGTCAATCCGCAGTAATTGCCCACGTACTCGGCTGCAGGCCTGTAAAGAGAGGGTTTAGTCTGCGCCAGCCCGAACCTCTCTTCAATAATATGAGCGCACCAGCCCGCAATTCTGGACAATGCAAAAAATGGAGTAAACAGATCGTGGGCAAATCCCATCATGTGATAAACGGACCCGCTATAAAAATCTATATTGGGTTTAATCTTGTCTTTACCGGCAGCAGTGAATGCTTTCATTGCAGATTCTTCTACTGACTTACAAAGCTCATACCAATCAGACTGACCCGTCTTTTCTGCAAGTCCTTTAAAGAGGTCTTTCAAAATTGCCGCCCTCGGGTCATATGTCTTGTATACGGCGTGTCCCATCCCGTATATCTTCTTTTTCTCCGACAGCTGATTATTAATCCAGGATTCAATATCCTCTTCATCCCTGAGACTTTCAAGCATGGCTATAGCCTTTTCATTCGCCCCTCCATGCAGAGGGCCCGATAAAGCTGCAAGCCCTGCTGAAATAGCCGGGCATATATCCGCCATGGTAGAAGCCACTTCTCTGCAAGCAAAGGTTGATGCATTAAACGTATGGTCAGCATGGAGTATAAGACAAATGTCGAGCGCCCTGGCAATATCAGTATGCGGTTTTTCACCATTTATCATGTATAAGATATTCTCTGCATGGGAGAGCTCCCCGTTATGAGCAACAGGAGCAAGCCCCCGCCGGATACGGTCCCATGCCGTCATTACTACAGGCAGGGCAGCTACCAGCCTGGCAGCCTTTTCTTCATAGACCTCAACACTATTCTCTCCGCTTTCCTTATCATCCAGTCCCAGAAAGGGAAGAGCTGCCATCAGGACATACATTGTCCCTGTATCTTTGGGCCACAATTCCATTGACTTCAATAAAAATTCCGGCAAGGTGCTATGGTCGGCAAGTAATTTTTTAAACTCTTCAAGCTCAGAAGATGAGGGCAATTTACCTTTTAATATCAGGTAAGCCGTTTCTTCAAATGTTGAATACTGCGCCAGGTCTTCAATCCTGTACCCCCTGTATATCAATACACCCTTTCCCCCATCTATAAAACTAACTTCAGTATCCGCTACTTTTACACCTCTTAATCCGGTATTTTTTATTGCGTCACCATCTGCCATATTAATCTCCTTCCCAATAGTCTCAGGAGCCAGGGTTCTACCCGGCTCATTTATATAATTGATCCTTGAAGAATATTAACAGGCTAACATATGTTTAGCCATGACAAAAATCATAATATAAATCAGTCCAGTCCGGGCAGTCCTGCAATACTTATCAATTTTCGTGTCGACATTTATTACACTCTCAATCTTCATAACCCATATTACTATCACCATATTTACGACACCTCTGCTTTATCAGCAAGTAGAAACCTCTCATATGTAAAACAACTATTCACTAATAGGCTCTTACCGTTTATGATTATGTTAAAAATCAATCATCTACATTCAGGCATTGTATTTGCAAATTCAAGAAGAACATGGGTTTACCAATAACAATCTAATAAAGGGTGCAGCGCACATGAGCAATTATCCTGGAGAAAGAAGAAAAAAGAAAAGAATAGAAACATACTTAAAACTAATATTTAACTGCTCAAGCTTCCAGTATTTCGGAACAGCTATTAACTGTTCTGAAACGGGTATGTGCATTAATACTAAGCACTACCTTTCCTGTGAAAGTGATCTTGAAATAGCTATTCCTCTGAGGGATCAAAGGTTGAACTTAAAGGCATCCATAACACGAGTTGTTAAGGAAGAAGAGTATTATGACATTCTTGGAATTGAACTGCTGAATCCGCCACAGGCATATTTGGATTTTTTAGATACTCTGTGACAGGACCTATTATTCTAGTCTTACTAATTATAGTAATGTGTCTGGCTTTCGTGGGTAACTCGGCTAGATAACGATTGTAGTTACAATTATCAACTATTGCAACTGACAGGCGGAATGTCGCAAAGCCGCTAACAGCAAAAAAGACCATGAATTCTGATTAACTTGAAAAAGGTCCCTGCTATAGCCTGTTCAAGTCCACTCGCTGGTTATGCAATTTTATGAACCAGCTCATACGTACTAACTTCTTTCTTAAGCCGTACTGCTAACTTATCTGCTTCTACATCAAGATCATAATCCATCTGCAAGCCAAGCCAGAACTGTGGTGACATTTTGAAGTAGTGTGCTAGGCGTAAAGCAGTATCAGCAGTAACTCTTCGTTTACCATGGACGATCTCATTTATTCTTCTAGGAGGTACACCAATGTCATTAGCTAGTTGATTTTGACTTAATCCCATCGGAGTTAGAAACTCATCCATGAGGATCTCGCCTGGATGAATTGGCTGTATTTTCTTTTTTTTCATTTTCATGCCTCCTAATGATAATCTACAATTTCAACGCTGTAGACTTCTCCCTCTTTCCACTTAAAACATATTCTCCATTGATCGTTAATTCTTATGCTATATTGTCCTCTTCTTTTCCCACGCAATGCTTCGAGGCGATTTGCGGGAGGAACTTGTAAATCATTTAATATTTCAGCCCTGTTAATCATTCTTAGTTTCCTTAGAGCAACACGCTGAATATTTTGCGGAAACTTCTTCGAGAAAAATCTATTAAATATTATTTCTGTTTCTTTACAGTTAAATGTCTTTATCACGGTTTTATTATATATGTCATAACGTTTAACGTCAAGCGTTATAGCGGCTTATATTTCTGGGCATAACAGTTAAGAACGATCGGGGTCAAACCTTCATTATTCATTAATCGTACGTCCTTAATTGAAATTTAAACAGGCTGTCAGAGAATTGTCATTCTGAGGCTTTAGCCGAAGAATCTCGCAGTTTAACCGCTTGTTAATATGAGATTCTTCGCTTTGCTCAGAATGACATAATCATCATTTTAAGAATTCTCGGACAGCCTGTTTAACTGTGACAGTTTTGCTTCTACTCATTATTTTAAAAGAGCCCCCCTATTATTAATCTGATCAATTATGAATTAATCCGCAGTATTTGTCACGGATAAAATTGCTACCCCATCCCCATATATAATTTATTTATTAATTAAATCGAATCGACTACTTTTGTAAAATGGTCGGGTGGACCGAGGGAACTTCCCCCTCAGTCTCCCACAGATCCGTACGTGAACCTCTCGACTCATACGGCTCTTATTGTCCAGCAAAGTTACCAGCTTACCTTTACTCAAAAGTT
>PIVU01000118.1 GCA_003354025.1 Nitrospirota bacterium | reverse complement strand
TGCTTATTGGAGAAGAAATGATCTTAATGTTTCAAGAAAATCTCTGTCATGCGGAATCGTTGTTCTGATTATAGTAATAGGATCGTCCCTATTCTACGGAATGGGAAAGCTGAATGATGAACCCATGGGAGATACAGTCAAAGTCAGTGTTGTGCAGGGAAATATTCCGCAGGATAAAAAATGGGATTATGCCTTTCAACGTGATGTTATTGATACATACAAAAGGCTGACTTCAGAAATATCTTCCAATAATCCTGACCTTATTGTATGGCCGGAGACAGCAGTTCCGTTCGTCTACGGCAGGAGTAAAATATACACTAAAGAAATTAATGAATTTCAGAGAGATTATGATAATTATCTGCTTTTTGGTGCAATAGCTTCAAAGGAGAATTCACGATTGGCCAACAGCTCTGTCCTGTTATCACCAGAGGGCAGCATAACTGCCATGTATGACAAAATGCATCTCGTCCCTTACGGTGAATACGTACCCCTGCGGAGATTTCTTCCCTTTATTGACAAGCTAACGGCCGTCTCGGGTGATTTCGCAGTCGGAAATGAGCATACTGTCATGGAAACACCCTTTGCCAAAATAGGCAACCTTATCTGCTATGAAATTATTTTTCCAGGGCTTGTAAGACAGTTTGCGGCCAATGGCGCCAATTTGCTTGTTACTATTACTAATGACGCATGGTTTGGTCCTACCTCGGCTCCTTACCAGCATTTTTCGAAAGCAGTGTTCCGTGCTATAGAAAACAGGGTCCCTGTGGCAAGGGCGGCAAATACAGGCATTTCAGGGTTCATCGACTCAAGGGGAAGAATTCTGGGTACAAGCGATATCTTTGTTGAAGCCGCTATGACTCAGGAATTGTCAATCGGTAACGAGAAGAGTATCTATACAGAATACGGAGACATATTTGCATACCTTTGCATCATCACCATGGTTTTACTGCTTGCAGCCTCATTGTATAAATCCAGACAATAAAAAACCCCGCTGCATTGCAACGGGGTTTCATTCAAAATCAAGTGACTATAGTTAGCCTCTGCCCTTCTTAGAGGTCTCCTCTTCGAAGAATTTATTGTACATAACCTCCCACTCGGAAGTACCTTCGTAGATCTTTTTTGAATAGGACTGCAGCTTTCTTTTGACAGCTTCATCTATACTGTCCGCAAGCTTCAGCTCATTCACAACAACCCTTCTCATTTCCCGTCTTATCTGCCCTTCATCGACTAGGGGAACAAGAGCTTTTTGCTCTATAAGGCCTTTCAGTACTACATGAGTCAGATGGCTTATCTTGTCGTCAGATAGTCTCATAGTATTATATCTCGTTCCCTTACAAGTTTCTGTTTCGTCATATCAAAAACCCTGCGATAGTCGAGATTCCCCTTCTCTATCTCCGAGTCATACTTCTTTAACATTTCCCTCACTTCGTCGTTAAGTCTGTCTTCGACCATGAGTTCTTCAGTGATAAGCTCCTCGAGAAGCTGTTTAAACTGGTCCTCGGAGACCTTAAGTTCAAAAAAGTCCTTGCCGTGAATTTCCTTTGCAATTTCACGGGCCAGTACATGTACCCAGCTCTTCGGTATTCTCATTTATTTCTCTACAAAGGGCAGTAAGGCGATGTTCCTTGCCCTTTTAATTGCCCTTGTTAACTCTCTCTGATGTTTTGCGCAGTTACCGGTCATCCTGGCAGCTACAATTTTGCCTCTCTCTGTAACATAGTACCTGAGCTTCTTTGTGTCCTTGTAATCTATAGGGCCGGCTTTATCAGCACAGAACCTGCAAAATTTTCTTCTCTGAAACCTTCTGTAACCCAATTTAAACTCCTTTATATATATTCTTTATTATAGTTTAATTTTAAAACGGTTCAATATCCGTAAACTCATCAGGGGGAGCAGACATATTGCTATCAGGAGAAGACACAGGAGCCGTCTCCTGCTTGCGTGACAGGAAGCGTACACTCTGGGCAACAACTTCATGCCTGCTTCTTTTCTGCCCGTCTTCGGTTTCCCAACGACTCTGTTGCAACCTTCCCTCGACAAGAACATTACTGCCCTTGTTCAGATACTGACCGCATGTATCCGCCTGTTTTCCAAAAACAGCGATTTTGATAAACATCACTTCTTCTTTCATATCATCAGCCTGTTTGTATTTCCGGCTGACAGCCAAATCAAAGCTGCATACAGACGTACCCTGCGGAGTATATCTCATCTCAGGGTCTCTGGTAAGGTTTCCTATCAATATGATTTTGTTAAACATGATTTATTCCCCCTTTGGCGCAGTCACTTCCTCTGCAGCCTGTGCAGACTTTTCTTCAGCCGGTTTTGCAGTATCAGCAGCAGGCGTTGCAGCAGGTTTTGCAGCAGGCGGTGCCGGAGCATTAAAAATTGCGTCAATCTGTTTTTTCTTTGTATATCTAAGAATCATGAACTTCAGAATTGTATCAACCAGTCCACAGTATTTTTCGATTTCTAAAACAGTTGGGGGTGGGGCTTTGAAGAGCAGAAGTACGTAGTTTCCTTTCTGCTGTTTGTTAAGCTCGTATGCTAATTTCCGGCGGCCCCAATTATCGACTTTAATAATCTCACCGCTCTGTTTGGTAACAACATCCTTGATTTTCCCGACAATTTCCTCTGCCGCAGCATCATCAAGGTTCGGGTTCATAATAAGAACCATCTCGTAGTAATTCATTCACTGCCTCCTTATGGATTAATTCTTTTCATACGAAAAGAGTGGCCCTTGTCCTGTACAGGCAAGAGCAAAGAGTCTATTTTTATATCATATTGCTCATTAAAAATCAAATACTTCACTATTAAGTTACTCTCATCACAATGAACACGACAAAGACACTTGTTCCATTTAAGTGTCTAATTTTATTCATATTACTTGAGTTATTAGTGTGTTGCCAGTCTGGAAATACTCATACATCAGTCCTTTTTTTATAAAAATCAATCATAATAAATCCGCTTAAATCTTCACAAATAAAACAGGAGGGCATTTATGGATTGGAAATTATTCTTTGCAACATTCGGGGTCGTATTTCTTGCAGAACTCGGGGACAAAACCCAGCTGGCAAGTCTGAACCTTGCAGCCGAATCGAAAATGCCCTGGCTTGTTTTTCTTGGGTCGGTATCAGCGTATGCAGTTATTACACTAATCACTGTAATGCTGGGCGACACCATTGCTAAATTCGTCAAGCCCGAGTTTATCCGCTATGGCGCAGCTTCACTGTTTATTATTATCGGCGTTCTAATGTTTTCAGGCAAAATATAGTCAGACAGGCTTGCTTCGCTTTAAGCCTGTCCTGATATATAGTGCTCCTGACCAGAATCATGAATATAGTCAGATCCGCTGCTCTCCTGTTTCAATTTAAATCCCTTAACCATTTCCTGCAGCTCAGATGCCATCTCATGCAGTTGTCCTGTAGCTTCTGAGGATTCCTGGGCGCTGCCGGACGTTTCCTGAGTCAGGCTGGCAACCGATTCAAGGCCCGAAGATATTTCTGTTCCAGCGCTTGATTGCTGCTCTGCTGCTGAAGCTATCTGCTGGACCATATCAGTTACGTTTTGAACTGAAACCACAATACGCTGCAGAGACTCACCTGCCTGATTTGCAAGGTCAACCTCAGCATCTACCTCCTGTGTTCCGCTCTTCATTGACTCAACGGCACGTCCGGTGTCTTCCTGGATACCTTTAATCATGTCTCCGATTTCATTCGTTGCTGAAGTAGTCCTCTCTGCAAGTTTCCTGACTTCATCTGCAACAACCGCAAAGCCCCTGCCCTGTTCTCCTGCACGGGCTGCCTCGATTGCGGCATTCAAAGCCAGCAAATTGGTCTGGCTGGCAATATCATTAATAACTTTTATAATTTCACCTATCTGCTCGGACCTGTTACCAAGTGCTTCTATAGTTTTAGCTGATTCGCTGACCGACGATGCTATCCTGTTCATCCCACTTATGGTCTCCGAAACTACTTCTCCACCCTTCACTGCAAGATCTGAGGCTTCTTTCGCAGAATCCGCTGCTTCAGTCGTATTTTGTGCAACATTAACGAATGATGAGTTCAGCTCTTCCATTGCTGTCGCTGCCTGTGTTGTTCTGGAAGACTGATCATGTGCATTACCAGCAATGTTTCTTGAGGAAGCTGCCAGCTGACTCGCCGATGCTGCTACACTGCTTGAGTGAGTGGCCACGTTATAAACCATCTCATGCAGCCTGTTGCTCATTCTGTTAAATGTAGAGGCAAGCTGCCCGATTTCATCACTGGATTCAATATCCACTCTCTGGGCTAGGTCACCTTCAGCCATGTTATTGAAGCATTCCAGCAGCTTTTTTATCGGACCGGTAATAGATCTCGTAATAAAGTTAATTGCAATAATAAGTAATACCAGCGCACCAAGGCTGATCATGACGATCATAGTGTTTTTTCGAAACTGCTGGTTTAGGATTGAGTAATTATAACCAAGCTTCAGATGCCCGACAACTTTTCCTTCGGAGTCTTTTATTCCCTTCTCAACGACCATCATCGCAGATGTGTCTTCAGGCTCCTTTATGTTAGTAGTAATTGCCATGTTCTGTTCATCATAAAAAACTGCAAACTCCACTTCCGGGTCTTTGGCGATTTCAGTGACAAAATCATCAAGCCCCAGAAAATCAAAGTTATCATAATGATGCACACTGATTTTCGCTAAGAATCCAGCCATGGCACTGCCCTTTGAATCCATCATAGAACTGATTGCGCTGTTCGAATTCATTGTCAGCAATATGCCCAGACCGCCTACAAGCAGGATCGTCAGGCCCAAAGTAGGGACTAAAAACTTCTTGCTTATTGTATTTAATTTGAAAAAGTTCATATCCTCCTTCTTTCTAAGGGACGGACCTGTGTCCGTCCCCATTCATAGCTATTTCGTATCTCTATCCTGAGAATTTCCTTTGCTATCCGCTTTCATTAAGTTAGAACTTGAAAGAAAAGGATTTATTTACACCGGCTTTTTTCAGCATTGCAAGCGTATGGTCAAAATTTTTCTCTTTAGTTTCGATGTACCCCATAAGCTTCATTTCCTCACGGACTTTTTGGCCCTCAGGAGATGAATCTGCCATTAATCCCGTTAACACAGATGTAATTTTTTCAGTTAGAGAGGGGGACATTTTTTTGGATACAATTAATGTACCATTGGGGTTCTCTCCGGTGTCATTGCCGACAACTTCAAGGTCAGGGTATTTGTCTTTCATCTTGTCCCAAACACGGTTTTTTACAACCGCCACGTCTGCCGCTCCCCGTGAAAGAGCATCAATAGCAGCTCCATGTGACGCGGCTTTCATCATTTTTCCCGCTGTTTCATGTCCGCCAATAGAACGGAAATAGAATTCACCAGAAGAGGCGAGAGAACAGAATATTGCTTTTTTCCCTTTAAAGTAGTCTGCAGACCCATCATATTTTTGAGATCCCTTAGGGGCCAGTATAACTGCCCAGTAGGTGCTAGTGCCTGATTTTGAAAGAGGTCGGGCTACAGGATTTGCAACGTCCTTAATAATCATGGAACCGGCAACACCGGAACCACTGAACATTGCATCTACCTTTCCTTCAGAAAACATTTTAGCCGCAGCTGCATAGTTCGGGGTCCCCACAAAAGTAATATCAATCCCCTTTGATTTAAAGTAGGGAACAAGAGGTTTGTATTTCTTGGCTGCACCTTTTTTGTCCTGCATAATTCCTATTTTCAATTGATCAGCATGGGAGAACCCATAAGTGAAGCAGACTGTTAGTGCAGCTAATAATACAATGCTTAATATTTTTTTCAACTTTATAACCCTCCTGAAATCATTCAAATTATTGGCCGATTATTGTTACAGTTTCTTAATAGAAACCATTCCTATTTAGTTCTACTATCTTCCTCCTTTTACGAAAGGACTATGCCTGTAAATACTTTTTTAATGAGACCCTACATACACCTTACAGGACCCACAGATGTAAACATTGCAGATACATATAGTTACGGCTGTTTCACCTGTTTACTGAATAGGGGTTTTCCTGAATTCTCCTAAGGTTTTTCCCTAAAGCAATAATTGCTAAGTGCAATACAATGCAAAGCAACTCCTGTATTCGCTGTTTATTGTTCATTCATATTAGGTATGATTTATATCATAGCCCTTATACTAAAAAGACTATATTTTATTTATAGATACCTAATCAATAACTTCATATAAAGGGGAGGAAGAATTCTTAAGTCAATAGCATTGTTAATCTTAAAAAACAGCAATAATTCAAAAGGAGGGTAAAAAATGAGAAAATATTCGACCATTATAGCAATTCTATTTGTAATCAGCATCGCGGTAATAGCATATGCAGGTCATGATCATATGGTAATCCCCTATGAAAAGCAGGGCTTTGGAACTGCAACATCAATGCCTATACCTGCAGGTGGCGATCTCCGTCAGCACATCATTGGACAGGAGCCTTATAAAAATTGGAAAATGTGGCCCGGAAAAGACAAGATGTTCAAGGGCGCAGAGCCTCACGGTTCACTGCTTACAGTATTCGTAAACGACAACGCCCTTTCCTCTATTAAAAAAATGAAAGGAATGTCCAATAACTCAATTATTGTGAAAGAAAACTACGCTCCCAATAAGAACCTTGTCGCAATCACCGTAATGTATAAAGTCAAAGGATACAACCCTGAAGCAGGTGACTGGTTCTGGGCAAAATACGGCCCTGACTGGGAAGTGCTGGCAGAGGGCAAGGTAAAGGGATGCCTGGGCTGCCACACTTCAGCCAAAAGCAATGATTTTATATTTACGGGCAAGGTCACAAAATAAGTGTGATCCAATTAACTCCGGAAATATGCAGGCTGTCATGGCCTGCATATTTTTTTATCCGCAGTTAATTGCTATATAATTACAGAAAGATACGTTATCGCATTGTCACAAAAGCAGTTCACTCAGGAGACAGGAATGAAGATAGGTTTTGTCGGACTAGGAAAAATGGGAATGAACATGGTGCAGCGGCTGCGCAATGACAATCATGACATTGTCGCATATGCCCGCACTGTTGAAACCGTAAAAATAGCCGAGGAAAAGGGAGCTGAAGGCGCGGCCTCTCTTCAGGAGGTCATCGCAAAACTGGAGAAACCAAGGATTGTATGGGTCATGGTTCCTTCAGGAAAAGCAACTGAAGATAATATATCAGCCCTGTCTGAAATGATGGAGAGCGGAGATATTCTGATTGACGGTGGCAACTCCATGTATAAAGATTCCGTACGCCGGGCAGCTGAACTTAAAAAGAAGAATATTTCCTTTATGGACGTTGGAACAAGCGGGGGGATATGGGGGCTGCAAATCGGCTATTGTATGATGATAGGCGGTGAAAAAAGTACATTTGAAATTATGGAGCCATTATTTAAAACACTTGCCCCTGAAAACGGTTATGCTCATGTAGGGCCGAATGGCGCGGGACATTATGTGAAAATGGTCCATAATGGGATCGAATACGGCATGCTTCAGGCATACGCCGAAGGGTTCGAGATTCTAAATGCCAAGAAAGAGTTCAATCTGGATCTTCATAAAATCTCGTCTTTATGGAACCAGGGCAGCGTCGTACGATCCTGGCTGCTTGAGCTGGCTGAAAGCGCCTTCAGTAAAGAGGCAGATCTGGATTCTATCCGTGGTTATGTCGAGGATTCAGGCGAAGGACGATGGACAGTTGCTGAGGCCGTTGAGCTCGATGTCCCCGCTCCGGTCATCACACTTTCCCTGCTTGAACGTTTCCGGTCGCGTCAGGACGAATCTTTCTCCGCAAAGGTAATAGCAGCGCTTCGTAATGAGTTCGGCGGGCATGCTGTAAAGAAAACAGATACTGAATAGCAGAATTAATCAGTAAGCATTAAGGAAAACTGTATGTCTGAAAATGAGTTAGATACTTCACAGGCCTGCGTAATCGTTCCCCAGCGTGTTTCCATTGAGCCCTTTACTATGGTCATATTCGGAGGGTCCGGAGATCTGAGTCAGAGGAAACTGCTTCCCACTCTGTATCATCTCTGCAACGACCAGAATCTTCCCGACGACTTTGCAATTATCGGCTTCGCCTCCACCGAGCGTTCAGATGAAGAGTACAGGGAACTGGTAAGGAACGCCCTGGAGAAGTTCGGGGATTACAAAATTCACCCGGAATGCTGGGAAAAGTTCAGCAATAATCTGTATTATGTCGCCGGTGGATTTGATGATGACAGCAGCTATAAAAAGCTGGCTGCAAGACTTGAGCAGTTGGCAAAACCATCTGACGACGGAAAAAAGGAAATTTTATATTACATGGCAGTACCGCCCCAGTTCCTGCCTGATATTTTTGAGCGACTCTCCTTATGCACTACATGCGATAAAACTTTTGATGCCCGTCTGATCATCGAAAAACCCTTCGGTCGGGACAGAGACTCTGCTACAGCACTTAATAAACTCATATCAGGAAAATTTAAAGAAAGCCAGATTTACCGCATAGATCATTACCTTGGCAAGGAGACAGTTCAGAATATCCTTTTCTTCAGATTTGCCAACAGTATTTTTGAACCATTATGGAACCGCCGGTATATCGATCATGTGCAGATAACTGTTGCCGAATCTCTGGGAGTTGAAAACAGGGCGCGCTTTTATGAGCAGGCCGGGGTTGTTCGTGATATTGTACAAAACCATATGATGCAGCTGCTTGCCATGGTGGCTATGGAGCCTCCCATAGGATTTGAAGCAGACTATATCCGGAGTGAAAAGGTGAAGGTTTACCGCACAATACGTCCGATGACCGCCGATTATATAGACAAATTCACTGTCCGGGGCCAGTACGGTTCCGGAACGGTCAACAACAGTGAAGTCCCATCATACCGGGATGAAAAGAACATCGCACCTGAATCAGAAACTGCGACATTCTTTGCTGCGAAATTCTATATAGATAGCTGGAGATGGGCCGGGGTACCTTTTTATCTGCGCACAGGAAAGCGCCTTCAAAAACGTATAACCGAAATCAGTATTCACTTCAAGCAGCCACCCCTTAGCCTGTTCAATACCACCTGCGAGATCAGAGAGCCCAACGTGCTGGTCCTGGGTGTTCAGCCTGACGAAGAAATAATCCTACATTTCGGGGTCAAACACCCGGGGATAGGCAATCAGCTGTTTCCTGTCAATATGAACTTTCAGTATGAAAGAGATCTCCAGGGGGAAGTCCACTTTCCTCTGCCATATGAAAGGCTCCTTCTGGATTGCATGAAAGGCGACCAGACACTTTTTGCCAGGCAGGACGGAATAGAAGCAATGTGGTCGGTTGTAGATCCGATCATTAAGAGATGGGACAATACACCTGCTCCACAATTCCCGAATTATCAGTCCGGCTCCTGGGGGCCTGAAGAGTCAAATGAACTACTTAGAAACGACAGCAGGCAGTGGCGGATATAAGACATGCAGAATAATGGTAGAATAGGGCAGTAATATCCGTAAAATAAATTTTCACAGGAAACCATATGAGCCAAGAACATAAAGAAATAGTTGTTGTTGATAATATTGACAGGTTGGCTGACTACACGATTGACCAATGGACAAAATTGACCTATTATGCAATTGAGAGCAAAGGCTATTTCTCGGTCGCTCTGTCAGGAGGAAAAACACCTATCACCCTTTATCGAAAACTCGCTGAAAGAAAAAACCTGCCATGGGACAAAACTCATGTTTTCATCGTTGATGAACGCTTTGTTCCATATGAAAGCGAAGAGAATAATTATCATATGATAAACACAAACCTGCTTTGTCATGTGGCGATACCTGCAGGGAACATTCACTTTATTTCCACGACCGAAAATACTCCTGAGGATTCTGCAATACGATATGAGCAGGACTTGCGTGCATATGCAAAAAAATCAAAGTCTCAATATCCACCTCTCGACATGGCAATATTGGGAATAGGAAACGACGGGCATACGGCATCGCTATTTCCCGGTTCCCCGGGGCTAGATGAAACAAAACATTTGGCTGTTGCTGTTAATACCGCCAATAGCACTGATACTGCAAACGAACGGATAACTATTACCTATCCTGTAATCAACAATGCAGCAAATATATTTTTCCTGGCAGCCGGCAGTGAAAAAGCCAATGTTATTAAGAAAATAACTGAGAACAAGAAATGCAATTTACCCGCTGCCAGAGTCAGACCCGAACAGGGCAAACTCTTTTTTGTTCTTGACAGGGAAGCTTCCTCCCTCCTGTCAAAAACTGTATAGGCCTCCTTGTCTATTGCATGGTTTTTATTAAAGAGGAAAACAAAATGCCCAAAGTAAAAGACACTGCAGAAAATGCAGCTATTTGTCTGACACATTGCAAGCCTTGTTTAAGCTATCCAAACGTTGAAGGCGAAGCCCTTTTCTGCGCCAGAGGGAAAAGCACCGCACCTAAAAGCAAAAAGGGGTGCAACTGCGGATATTGTGAAGTGCAAAAGAGTAATGGATGCAGAGGAGCATACTATTGCATAAACGGACCCTGTGAGTAATAATCGTACTGAATATACTATACGACAAGATAGCAATAACTTATTGACTAAGTTAAATATTTCCTGTATCTTT
>PIVU01000338.1 GCA_003354025.1 Nitrospirota bacterium | reverse complement strand
GTCTGTTGGATGGATTGAAGGTAATGGGATGATCCTGTCTGATCTTATCTTTTTTGACCATTCAAAAATCGGATCGAATTGTGATGGTTTCGTTGCTATTGAGCAGACAATGCTTTTTTCAATACCGTTCTTATCCATAGACTGAAGAAGTGACGATACCCTTCCGTCAAGATGGGCTTTAATATCGCCTTCGCCTTCCAGGTGTTTAATTGCTTTGCCCGCTATTTCGTCAGGGAAAGCATGTGTATGAAAATCGATGATCTTGTTCATTTTGAATTAAATAATAATAACAGAAATAATACAGAAAGGGTTCAAGGGGCCGAGGATTCGAGGGTTCAAGTGGTAAAGACCTCAGCTCCTCACATTGTTGGTTTAACCTATTCGCTTGCCATTAGAAAAGAAATGTATTACTTTGCTGTCAGGATTGAGTGATATTGCCTCGCCCTGTCTACCTCTAAAATCCGAAGGTGCTTTTGCTATCAGGCTTGTATCCCCTGCTTTTATATAAACAAGAGTTTCAGGGCCGAGGTGTTCTATTAATTCTATGATGCCTTTGACAGGACCATCTCCTGGGGTAAGGGCTTCCGGTCTGATGCCAATTGTTATGTTTTGCCCTGAATAATTGTTTAATTCATCCCTTCGTTCCAGAGGAATGGTTAGCGCTCCTGATGTAAATGTGTGACCTGATTGATTGTCCGTTAACCTGCCTTCCAGAAGGTTTATTTGTGGAGTTCCAATGAATGTTGCCACAAATATATTGGCGGGCTTGTTGTACATTTCATTGGGCGTGCCGATTTGCTGGATTTGACCCTGATCGAGCAGTACGATTTTTTCCCCAAGGGTCATCGCCTCTACCTGGTCATGTGTTACATATATTGTAGTGGCCTTTAATTTGCGATGCAGTCCTGCAATCTCAACTCTCATGCTGTTTCGCAATTTAGCATCGAGGTTGGAAAGAGGTTCGTCAAACAGGAAGAGCTTCGGGTTTCTGACAATTGCCCTTCCAATAGCGACCCTCTGCCGTTGCCCACCTGATAACTCCTTTGGCTTTCTGTCCAGAAAGTTGTCCAGTTCCAGAAGGGCGGCTGTCTCTTTCACCTTCCTGTTGATTTCAGCTTCGGGCTGCTTCTGCATTTTCAGGGAGAATGACATGTTTTCATATACATTCATGTGAGGGTAGAGTGCATAGCTCTGAAAGACCATGGCTATATCACGCTCTTTTGGTGTGAGGTCGCTTACTTCTTTATCCGCAATAAAAATCTCTCCTGAATCCTGCTGCTCCAGTCCTGCGATTAATCTCAGGACCGTAGTCTTACCGCACCCTGAGGGACCGAGCAGAATACAGAATTCGCCTTCATCGACCTTGAAGGAGATGTCTCTAATTACTCCGGTATTGTCGAATGACTTTGAGAGGTTACTGATAATGAGATTAGCCATAGAATTAATTATAGATAATTACTGCAAAAATCCCCATTAAATTAATTTATGGAGGACTGCCGGGTTTTATTGTTGAAAGCTGTCTAAACAGTGTGAGGCTGAAATTTATTATCCAGCACTTCCAATCACATACCAACCGTCAAGCTGTAAGCATCCAGCGTTAATATGCCTGATTCTATTGTGAGGTTGTTCACTGTTACTGCTGACGTCAGTGCCGGATCATACAGTGCATCAGTGATTATGATGTTATCACTTGTCTGCGGAACAATGTTTAAATCCCAATTAACGGCAGTGTTCCAGTCACCGGACGTTGATCCTGTCCATGTAATGATTTCATCGATTAAACCGTCCTGATCATTATCTTTGCCATCATCAGGAATTTCCGGCGCTCCGGGGTATACTGTGTTATCCAAATCATCCTGGTCCGCAATACCGCACAGACCTCCCTCAGCATCATGACCATCCCTGTCATCATCGGTGCATAAACCCCAACTGTTAAAGTAACTGAGACATTCTCCTTCAAAGGCGCCAATGTCCTGAGCAAGTCCTTCATAAATGGGTTGTCCGCAAAAGTCCAGGTCAGGATCTGCTTCTGGATCCAGATCCAGAAAATCTCCGGCATCAATACCGTTGCTTAGTGCGTTAAGATCAAACCTGTTGGCCATAACATCGAAAAAAAGCGGATCAGACAAGTAAGAATGAGGAATAGGGTCGATCTCATCTCCCGGGAAATCATTTCCAGAGTCCCTGCTATAGATACTAATATCCGAATATGGAATTGATCCCCACTTCCATATTTCAGGATTGTTTTCCGAGAAAAAGATGTTGTAATCAGATGTTGTTGAGTCAGCCCATAATGTCCCTTTTGCATCATGGAAACTGAGAGAATTTACAGAGTACACTATGTTGTTTTTGAAAATCGTTCCCCTGGATGTTGTTGAAGAATAGGTCTGGTACGGGTATGTACCGGCTGGTTCCTCATAGTAGCCGTTGTTGTAAAACGTATTATTGTATATTTCTACATTCCCTCTTGCAGGTGTTGGAGTATTGTTTATGATGAATATTCCATGCCCTTTATTGTTAATGAGAACATTGTTGGCAATTAAAGCAACTGCTTCATAAGCGCTATA
>PIVU01000337.1 GCA_003354025.1 Nitrospirota bacterium | reverse complement strand
CCTCTTATAGATAAAGCCCTGTCTCTGCCCGACGCTGACGTAAAGTCCGAAAAGACACTGACAACAGGCTTTCACCATGAAACAGTTTTAAAAATTGCCCCCCAGATAATTGATGCCGTGAAGTCTGGCAAGATAAAACGGTTCTTTGTAATAGCAGGATGTGACGCCCCCGGAAGCGGAGGGGATTACTTCAGGGAGCTTGCAGAACTTGTCCCTAAAGACTGTGTAATACTCACAACCTCCTGCGGCAAGTTCAGATTTAACGATATTGATTTCGGTGACATTGACGGTATCCCGCGCTATATAGATCTCGGCCAGTGCAACAACTCCATATCCTGCGTCAAAATAGCTGTAGCGCTTGCAGAGGCATTCGAATGTTCAGTAAATGAACTGCCGTTGACTATTGCCCTATCATGGTTTGAACAGAAGGCAGTTGCAATTCTTCTGGGACTGTTCAGTCTCGGTGTCAAAAATATATATCTTGGCCCCACGCCTCCTGCATTTGTAACACCTGCCGTCTTAAAGGTCATTCAGGACAACTTCGATCTGAAACTGACGGGAGAGGCTGCAACCGACATGAGGAAAATGCTTGGATAGTTAACGGGTATTCTGATAACAATTATCAAGTTAAATTCATGCAGGTTTTATACCCCGCCGCTTGCGGCGGGGTAGTTTATTTGTCGATTTTCAAGATTGCTCTATCACTTTATAATTTTTTTATCATTCCTTCGTCATTCGTCATTCGCTATTCGTCACTCGTCACTTTCCTTTCATCCTTTCCTCATTGGATCTTTAGTCAATAGTTTGAAATTATGATTAAGAATAACATGACACCGCCCACTGATTGTAATTTTTCAGACACTGTCTGAAAAATCTAATTTGAGGACCAACCATTATAAAACTTTCTCATTTGGCTCAAGTTTACAACTCCAAATCCCCTGCCAAACCATAAGGTTAAGTCTTTAGCTAGCATTGGAACGTTTCGTGTCTGCATGGTATAATCATCAGGGCAAGGGGACATTGGCAGCAAATTCTGAATACTCAAATGATCCATCTCTCATAATCACTAATTGTGATCTTGAAGAGACGCATATTTATCATTCATAAGACAACAGAGATTAAGGCGAAGCTTGGGGGCATGCAATGAGTGACTTTAATGATCAGGGATACACCGATTTTCTGGCACAGATTAAGTTACGTATCAGACAAAAACAGTATCAGGCCCTGAGAGCTGTAAATAGTGAACTGGTTAGCCTGTACTGGGAGATAGGTGGGTCCATCTGCCGTAAGCAGGACGAGTTGGGATGGGGCAAAGCAGTCGTAAAAAATCTTGCACGCGATCTTCAGTCAGAGTTTCCGGGTCGCAATGGATTGTCTTCACAGAATCTCTGGTTTATGCGTCAGTTTTACCGGGAATACAAAGATAAAGCAAATCTCCAACCACTGGTTAGAGAAATTAGTTGGGCAAAAAACCTTGTTATTCTAAGCCGTTGCAAGGTCGATCTGGAGCGGGAATTCTACCTGCGTGCCACCGCCCGCTTCGGATGGACCAAAAGTGTTCTACAACACCAGATCGACAATAAAAGCTACGAGAAATACCTGCTTAACCAGAATAATTTTGACACAGCACTGCCTGATGAGATCAAGGCCCAAGCAAGTCTCGCCGTGAAAGACAACTACACATTCGATTTCCTGGAACTCGGTGATGCGCATAGCGAGCGAGAGCTGGAGCAGGCACTGGTTCAAAATCTCCGCAACTTCCTCGCAGAGATGGGTGGCGCCTTTGCCTTTGTCGGCAGTCAATATAGGCTTGAAGTCGGTGGTCAGGAGTACTTTATTGACCTGCTTCTCTTCCACCGCCGCCTGCGCTGTCTGGTAGCGATTGAATTAAAAATCGTCGATTTCAAACCAGAGCACAAGGGCAAGATGGAGTTTTACCTCGAAGCACTCGATACACAGCACAGATTAGAAGGAGAGAACCCTCCCATCGGAATAATCATTTGCCGAAATAAGAACAAGACCATCGTAGAATATGCGCTTCGCAATGCAGCTCTCCCGCTTGGCGTGGCATCCTACACTATTTTGCCCCGGCTTCCTGAAGATTACAAAGCCGACCTGCCCAGCCCGGAACAGATCAGGGTAACTGAAGAATGGAGCCTTGACACCACCCACATCCTGCCAACTGTCACGATAAAAGATTTGACCCTGGACACCCTGGACATTCGACAGTTTTACATGGATAAATGTATTCAAAGCAATTGGAGCACGCGCCAGCTTGAACGCCAGATTAATTCTTTCTATTATGAACGTCTCCTGGCAAGCAGGGGGGGAAAGATGGTGAGGGCGGAAATGTCTAGGGTCAAATCTTTCATCGTGATAGTTTGCATTGAATTATTGCCACATGAAATCTTCACTCATAATAGCAAAGTGAAAAGTGCGAACTTTAGTCTAAAATGAATTTATCATGTTAAGAATTGCCATGAAATATAATCAGAATATGTCTTGCCCGATAATTATTCACTTTTCGCTAAAGTCAATGATTTTGTTTTAGCTTCATTTCTGTTGGTAATCCCCTCTTAT
>PIVU01000117.1 GCA_003354025.1 Nitrospirota bacterium | reverse complement strand
CACCAGAGTGTGTTAGATTCAAAATGCTGGTTTAAGTATTGCAAGACTGGAATAAAAGTTGCCACTACGACTACGTTGTCTGCCGCTGCTGAGGCAAAACCAACCATCCAGAGAACAAGGATAACGAGAAGAGGCATATTTTGGGTACCGGTAATATTGAGAAGGGATTCTCCAACTAGATCAGTCAGGCCTACATATTTCAGGGCTCCTGCTTTAGCAAATAGAAACATGAAGAAAATTAGTGTCCACCAGTCTACGTCCTCCATGAGATAGGTTCTCGCTTCATTGCGCTTCCAAAGCATTACAATGCCTGCTCCGAGAAGAGAGACGCCTATTAGTAGAGTATTAGGCTCCAGGTCCAAAGCGAGTTCCAGGCGATGATGGAGAGCTAATAGCAGGATAACGCTCACAAAGATAGCAGAACTGCCGAGAAATAATTTTTTATCCGGAAGTATCGCCAGGTCCTTTATAAACCGGGCCTTCACTTTTGAAGAATAACTTTCAATCTGGCCCTTAAAATCCCTCAAGTCCTGCCGCATCCATATTAGTCCAAAGACAAGGATAACGACCAGGTTAATAAATCCTATAGGGAAGGCTGTTTGCAGAAAATCTTCAAAGGTAAGCCCGGAGCGAAGTGCTATTAAAATTCCTATGGGATTTCCCAAAACTGTCCATGAGCTTCCAATATTGGTAGCAAAGACGACTATCATGATCATTTTAATCGGTTTCAGTTTGAAAAAATCGCAAAAATCAAGAGTCAAGGCCACCATAAACAGAATAGATGTGACTTCGTCAACAAGAGCTGCCATGAAAGCTGCTAACACAACGACAATAACGAAGAGTCGATAAGGCTCAAATTTTGTGTGGTGTAAACCTTGTGCAAGCAGCCATCGAAAAAAACTTGCACGTCTCAGCATCCCGACAATTATCATCATCCCCATCAAAAAAAGGATCACATCGAGGTTCATGAATTCGACGGCATGATCTAAATCAATGGTTTTCGTAAGGAGTAAAATGACAATACCGATGAAAGCAATAGCAACTCTGAATTTCCAAAACATCAATGTCCCGATTACCAGAGAAATAAAGACAGTAGCGGCAACTGCCTGCTGAATGTGCTGTAAAAAATGGAAGGATACTGCTCCAGTAAGGGTAATAATAAACAGATAAATTATAGATTCAGTTTTGATGTTGGTGCTTTCACCTAAATCAAACTCTTTCATCTTTACGCCTAGACCTTTTTAGAAGCAGCACAGACATGGATTTACTATATCGGCAACGTTATGTATGACGATATAGCAAAGATCAGTACTAGAGATTTTTAAAAAACAAGTTTGTGTATAATTAATCATTAGTTAACATAGTATCATCTGAAAGTCAATTATTATTTCATATTAATTGTTCTGAAGGATGGAGACTTGACACCGCCCGCTTAATAATAATTATTAATATCAGCATTGCCATGTTGCTATCGATGACAGTTAGTATATAATCTACTGATTAGGTTCTTTTGCCAGGTGTATATTACAACTATGGTAAATGCTCAAAGCTCAGGCAATTTTATTTCTAACAAGCACAGGATTTATTATTATATCACTGCCATCTGCCTGACTGTCTGTTTCATAATATCTTTCCCTTCTCCAGCAGTTTCAGATAATCAAAAGAAAATCCTCGTTCTGCACTCCTATCATCAGGGTCTGGTCTGGACCGATGACATCATGGAGGGAATATACTCCGTATTCAATAAAGACGACATGGATATTGAAATAAACGTTGAATACATGGATACGAAAAGATACTTCGATGGTTTTGAGGGTAAATATCTAACAAGACTGCGGGATATGTATAAAGACAAATATGGGACAATGAACCTGGACATTATCATTTCGTCTGATGATAATGCTTTCCAGTTCCTGCTGATGCACCACGATGAGTTGTTTCCCGGCACGCCGGTTGTTTTCTGCGGTGTCAATGACTTTGAAGACGCAATGCTGGCAGGACATGAGCTTGTTTTTACCGGGGTATTAGAATTGCTGGATCCAAAGGCAAGCATAGATTTAGCACTCAAGCTGCATCCGAAGGCCAGAGAAATTGCGATTATCACGGAAACGACCATATCAGGGAGTGTCAACCGGAATGTACTGGAACAACTGGCAGACCAGTACAAAGGCACTGCAGAGTTTATATTCCTTGACAAAGACAAAACCGGTCTTACCCTGCAAGAGCTGCTCGGCAGTCTCAGGCAATTAAAGGAAACTAGTGTAGTCTTTTACTCGGACTTTCTGCGCAGCAAGGGAGTGTACATCAATCAGGAAGTTGCAGTTCCGGAGATTTCCAGGACAAGCAGGAGACCCGTCTATACACAGTATGATGAAATCCTGGGACTGGGCGTTGTAGGGGGGAAGCTCGTGAACGGTCATTCCCATGGTCAAAAAGCCGCTGAAATGGCAAAACGTATTTTGCAGGGTGCCCCTGTGAACACCCTCCCGGTGCATAAGGAAAGCGTCAATACCTATATGTTTGATTATGAGCAGTTAACGCGTTTTAATATAGATACAGATGACCTGCCGGAGGGAAGCATTTTTATTAACAGGCCTTTTTCCTTTTATATGGAATATAAAGCCCTGGTCTGGGCTGTTATGGTGATCTTCGTTTTCATGATCTTATCACTGGCTGCTATCTTCTTAAATGTAGTAAGACGGAAGAAAGCGGAAAGGGAATTGAAAAAGGCACATGACGAACTGGAACAAAAGGTGGAAAACCGTACAAATGCATTAGGAATCGCCAATATAGATCTGCAGAGCGAGATAGACGAACGCGCCCGCGCTGAGGAACAAATAAAGAAAGCTCTTAAGGAGAAGGAATTGCTTCTGCAGGAAATTCACCACAGGGTCAAAAACAATCTGACAGTCGTTCACAGTCTTCTCGGACTGCAGGCTAAGCATATTTATGACGAAAGGGACAGGGAGATGTTCCGGGAGAGCATAAACAGAATTAAATCAATGGCCATGATCCATGAGAAATTGTATGACACGAAAGATCTGGCCAACATTGATTTCAGTGCATACCTGAAACATATGCTGAAAGATATGTTCATGTCCTATAATTTGACGTCCGACCAGATCACTTTGAATATTGATGAAAATGATGTTACTCTCAGGATTAATTCCGCAATCCCCTGCGGCCTGATTATCAATGAACTGGTCTCTAACTCCCTTAAACACGCCTTTCCTGACAATATGAAAGGGGAAATTCATGTGGCCTTAAATGCATATAGCAAAGATGAAATTGAACTGCTCGTCAGGGACAACGGTATAGGTATCCCTGAAAGTCTGAATATAAAAGCAGCAGATACCCTTGGCATGAATCTGGTCAATGCCCTTATCAAACAGCTGCAGGGAACAATCGAAATCAATAGAGAGAAGGGAAGTGAGTTTCGCATTACCTTCAGGAGTCGATGATTGGGGAATATGATAAACAGTAAGAGAATAATGATCGTTGAAGATGAAGGCATAACTGCCCTGAGAATAGAAAATGTCCTCACGGCAATGGGACACACCGTAACGTCCGTGGAGGTGAACGGCAGGGATGCCATAAAACACGCGTTAACAGAAAAACCGGATTTAATTCTCATGGATATCGGGCTCGCAGGAGACATTGACGGCATCGAAGCATCAAGACAAATAGGATCTCACATCGACATTCCTGTCGTATACATCACAGCCTTTGCAGACGAAAAAATACTGGATCAGATCAGGGCAACAGAACCCTTCGGATATATCTGCAAGCCCTTTAATGATCATGAACTGCGCATGGCCATTGAGATAGCCCTGTTTAAAAACACTATGGAGAGTCAGCTGAAAAAACAAAATGAACTGCTAAATATCATTATAGATTCATTAACCCATCCCTTTTATGTCATTAATGTTGCCGATTACACAATCAAATATGCCAACTCCGCTGCGCGGGTAAGCGGTGTTTCTGAAGAAACGACCTGTTATGCCTTTACACACAATCGCAGTGAACCGTGCAATGATGACGAGCATCCCTGCGTTATTGAAGAAATCCTGAAAACGAGAAGGAGCATATGTCTCGAACACATCCATTACGACAACGACGGGAACCCGAGGACAATAGAAGTTCACGGATATCCTATATTTGACAGCAAGGGGAATATATCCCGGGTCATTGAATATAATATCGACATTACTGAACGCAAGCACATGGAGAAGCAGCTTAAATCCGCGGCAATCACCGACCCATTAACAGGACTCTTTAACAGGCGGGGTTTCTTCACCCTGGCAGAGCAGCAGTGCAAGCTGTCAGACAGAAATAAAAGGGCCTTATCCATGCTATACATTGATCTTGACGGGATGAAAAACATAAATGATGAACTGGGGCATAAAGAGGGTGACCACGCACTTATAGATACATCCCACATTTTAAAAAAGTCATTACGGGAAGCAGACATAGTTGCACGGATCGGCGGGGATGAGTTTGCCGTACTGCTAACCGACACATCCGAACCTGATATTGATAAAGTAATAATCGCTAACATCCACAATACTATCGTGAAACATAACGAGACAGCCGGACGAAGGTATGAATTAATGCTGAGCATCGGAATATCATGCTACGATCCGACATTCCCCTGTTCCATAGATGATCTTCTGCAAAAGGCTGATGAGTTGATGTATGAAGACAAGAAACTGCACAAACTGCAAAAAAATGTTTCTTTGATAACAGAAGAGAAATCCGACAGGCGCATTTATAAACGATTCATGACAAGTGACGAATGCTGGGCAGAGCTCGATATTTCGGGCAGGGTAAAGATACAGGATATCAGCATAGGAGGTGCCCGAGTCAGTACTCCCCTGCCATTAGATAAGGGCACTATATATATAATAACAATTACCCCGAGTAAGAGAGAAGAAATATCGCTTTCCGGGATAGTAGTCTGGTCATCCCCTTCAGAATATGCAGAGGGAAACGCAGAGAATTTTTCTTATATGGCAGGAATTAAATTCACTGAAATGAGTGAGACATTAAAAAGATCAATAAACATTTTATAGATGGCTGCTCCGGGATTAATACTACATAATTAACAGGCGATAAATATAATTACTGGAACCGTATGGCAATACTGCGCATCATCCAGTCTGCCCACTGGGTAAGTGAACCTATGCGGAAGCGTTTTAGTTCCTTAACTTGTTTGCCCAACCATTCCCTGTCATTTTTCAATTCCTCTGATAAGTAGAAAGTCGGCTTCAGCAGGTCCGTGCTCTCTTCAATAACGCCATCCTTTATTGCGACATCTCTCAGCCCCGCCTTAGGCAATATTCGAAGGCCGTAACCGGCATCTACTAATAGAGGTTTCCAGCGCTTTAAATGAGAGCGATTTTTGGTTATCGTCTCTCTTGTTTCGCCCGGGCCTCCCATCAAAAACTGGGGCATATAGTTAATACGTTCTTCTTCAAACAGCTCAAAAGTCCTGTTTACTGATTCAACAGTAAAAGGCCTGCGCATTTTCACAAGTATTTCATCATCCATAGAATTCAGCAGCGTTGTAACCATTAAGCAGCCGGCACGTCTCAGTAGACGGGCAAACTCACGATCTATGGTGGTCGGTTCAATAACTACTGAAAAACAGATCTTCAGCTCAGACCTTATAATAGTCTCAAGCAGGCTCTTTGACCAGGAAAGAGGTTCGTTAAATAGAGCATCGATAAAAAAGTAATCAAGACGGTTAAACTTGTACTCCCTGGCGTCTCTTCTAAGATCTTCCAGTATGGCTTCCGGTTTTCTCGGTGCCCAGGTCGTACCGAATGAAGCCCCCGCATCACAGAACAAACACCTGTGAGGGCATCCTGTTTTTGTTATTACACAACAGTTAAAGTAAGATTTCCGGTAGCGTTTAAAATCGATCACGCTCCAGTCAATGGTCCCCCCGTCAGAGTATCCGTTCAGCAGCCCATTGTTACAGCGTACGTTTCCATTATCCCTCCACATAACCCCGGGAGTCTGAAAATCTGATGTCCGGTTTTTAAGTTCCTCAAGAAACATGGGAAGTGCTTTGTCACCCTGACCTACCATCCCATAGGTCGCACCAACATGCTCAAACATTTCCTCCGGCATAGACATTACGGCAGAGCCGCCGATGATAGTAGGTGCTCTCCTGTTTGCAATATTCACCCATCGCACATAATCCGGAATGAAATCCTGTATATCCAAATATTTCTGAGTGTCAATGTTGCGAAGAGAAAATCCCACGAGATCAGGCTTGTGCTTTTCCAGTGCTGCCGCAAGTAAGGCATCAGTATTCTTAACTTTCATAAAGTCAAGGACATGTACCTCATGCCCTGCATCACGGAGGGGTTTTGTGAGAAGGGAAATCCCTATTGGCGGAGGAGATAAAAACTCATATGTATTGCCATAGACTAAAAGTACTTTCATTGTTCCTCCTGCAATTCATTAACATACAATTTCAAGCTCATTCCAAAAATCTGGTGTCAATGGGTGGAGAGTCTGGAGACTCTGCCGATAATGTCCATTGCCGCTTTTATTCCGTCTGCACCGCTTGATATGATACCGCCGGCATGGCCGCTGCCTTCTCCGGCAATATAGAGGTTGTCAATTCCCACAGAGCGGCCTCCAGGCCCGCGAACGGCCTGAACAGGGGAAGATGTTTTACTCTCCAGTCCCATGATAATCCCATCTTCAAACCCCTTTACTTTTCGCGCGAAGACCTTAAGTCCTTCTGCAATTGAGTTGCCTATTATCTGAGGCAGCATGTCGCGCAAATGGGACGGTATCAGTCCCATGGGATAGCTTGAGTCTGCCATGCCGGACTGGGGCTTGTTGTGTATAAAATTATTAATTGTAGAGTAAGGCGCCTTATAGCCCCTGGAGTAATTGTAAAAGTTCTCCTCAAGACCGCTGACCCATTCAAGTGCCTCAACAGGATCCGCCTCTCTGCCAAGGAATTTGCTCAGGTTCAGCGCTGCAACGCAGGCTGAATTGGCATAGGGTCCATTCCTCATATACCGGCTCATACCGTTTACGATATTTGTGTTCTCAAAGGCAGATGCCGGCACGATAGTCCCGCCAGGACACATACAGAATGTAAAGACCGGAAGGTTTCCTTCGGTATTAGATGTAAGCCGGTAATCGGCAGCTTTGACACCGGCCAGACAGGGCTTTCCCCACTGTGCAGTGTTGATAAGATTTTGCCGATGCTCGACCCGGGAACCAATGGCAAAATTCTTAGTGCTGAATTTCACTCCTCTATTAATAAGCATTCTGTAGGTATCATGGGCGGAATGGCCCGGAGCTATAATAAAATAATCGGCATCAATAACACCGGCAGTCGTAACTGCACTGCTCACGCTCCCAGTGTTGATCTGCAGGTCTTGAAGTAATGTCTCAAAATGAATTGTCCCGCCAATATCAAGAAAGGCCGTTCTCAGATTTCTAACAATCACTCTCAGGTTATCACTTCCGAGATGGGGATGGGCAAGGTAAGCTATCTCTTCCGGTGCGCCCGCTTCAATATAGCTCGATAGAATGAATTGTTTTTCCTTCGCAATGCGCTTTGTTCGGGAGGTGAGTTTACCGTCAGAGAAGGTCCCTGCTCCTCCTTCGCCAAAAGCGTAGTTGCTGACTGGGCTGAATATGCCATCAGTTTCAAAATGCTGAATGCCCTCAGCCCTTTTTCTGACTTCAGAACCCCGCTCTATAATCGTCGTATTTATTCCAGCCTTCTGCAGCACAAAGGCGGAAAAAAAACCTGCCGGGCCGCTGCCGATGACAAGTGCCTTTTCTTTCCTTTTGCCAGCGGCAATTTCCAGTGACGGGGTCCGGGCCGGGCTACCGCCTTTCAGTTCATCCGATATAACAGATATGCGAAGAAGCCAGTGAATATTACTTTTTTTTCTGGCATCAAGACTTTTGTTCGTTATCTGAAAGGAAAAATCGCTGATATTCAGCTCTTTGCCTACCTCATCTCTCAGCAGTTCATCCACATAGTCAGTGGGCATTTTTAGTGTAATTTCATTAAATCCCATAATTAATTAAATTCAAACTATTCCTTAATAAGAAGATTGAAAGTTGCAGTCTCTTCCTTATAGCGGGTCTGAATACTATATTGTATAGTCCACCATCCGGCCATACTGAACTTCATACCCTCCACGGCATACACTCCGTCTCCAAGTTCATGGGTTACTTCAGGTTCCGCAGGAAGACCATGTCCGTGCTCAGGCATGTCACCGTCTATTAAAATAACGGCATCCTTCACAGGTTTCCCGTCTGAAGTTAATATGGTTAATGTCCAGCCGTGAATTATATTGACAGGGAGAGGTTCGATATCACTCTTATATGAAACTTTAAACCCGCCCTTATCGGACATGCGTGTTTCAGATAAATCCAGGTCCTTCTGAGCAGGAGCATGCATAATTTTATATTTATGCTCCCCATCTGCCTTAACAGCGGGGAAATCGAAAACAATATCATCTTCCGACTTTATAAGCTCACCAGGTTTCACTTCTTCATATTCTATATTTATCTTCAACTGCCAGTGTCCGCTCATTATGAGAATGATATTATCTACTGTATAAAGCCCGCCTCCCCGCTCCGTAATGACCGGTTCTTCAAAAACACCATGACCCATCGCGGGCATCCAGGGAGTCACCTTTACATTTGCGCCTATAACATCCTTATCACGTTTACTATGAATGATAATATCCACCGAATTCACACCCGTTGTCAGTTCTTTATCTTTTATTACCATCTCCACACTAAAAAGGCCTTTCTCAGTAACCTGGGATATACTCTCTTCATAGTGTTTGGTTTGAGGAGTTTGTTCATGAGGCTGTTTAGCAGTTCCGGCACAGCCTGTAATAAATATTATTGTAGATATGAATGCAAGATATATTCTCAAAACACCCTCCTCTGTGATAGGGTTGAAATAACCACTTAATTAATTACAACTACAGGATTCACGAAATATTTAGTGAGTATATATTATAGATAAATCATTGACAAGGGGAAACATAGTCACCATTTTGATATAATTGAAAGCAACAGATCTAATGACACTATGACCAATCAAATCAATACAAATTCCACTGTTTTCCAGGCAAAGGGCATCACCAAAGTCTATGACATGGGAGAGGTTCAAGTACACGCTCTCCGGGGCGTCGACATGGAACTTTACCCCGGTGAACTTGTAGTGCTGCTCGGCCCTTCAGGCAGCGGCAAATCAACCCTTCTGAATATACTGGGCGGACTGGATACTGCCACTGAAGGAGAAGTTTCTTATTACGATAAAAAACTGACCATGGCAAGTGAACAGGAGCTTACCGATTACCGGCGGTTTCATGTAGGCTTTGTATTTCAGTTCTATAATCTCATCCCGAGTCTTACTGCTTTGGAAAACGTCGCGGTAGTAACAGAAATAGCAAAAGACCCCATGAAGCCGGAAGATGCACTCGATATGGTAGGGCTCGGCGACCGGATAAACCACTTTCCGGCACAGCTCTCCGGCGGTGAGCAGCAGCGGGTTGCCATTGCACGGGCAGTCGCGAAAAACCCTGCTGTGCTTCTCTGTGATGAGCCCACAGGCGCGCTTGATTTTACAACCGGCATTGTTGTCCTTGAAGTTATTGAGCGAATAAACAGGGAACTGGGAACGGCTACTGTTCTCATTACACATAATGCTGATATAGCAGACATGTCTGACCGTGTTATACGTCTCAGCAATGGCCTCATATCCAGCGTACAGAGAAACGAGCATAAGAAGGCGCCTCAAGAATTACACTGGTAATTATGCTGGCAATTAACCGAAAGATATTCCGAAACCTCTGGGGGATGAAGGGACAGGCTGCTGCAATAGCTATGGTCATAGCGAGCGGTGTCGCGACTTTTATAATGTCCGTGAGCACTATGCAGTCTTTAAAACTCACCCAGTCATCTTTCTATAAGGAGTATCATTTTGCCGAGGTATTTTCTTCTCTGAAACGCGCTCCTGAAAGCCTGCGTTTGAGAATTGAAGACATCCCGGGTGTTGACCGTGTCGAGACCCGTGTTATTGCACCGGTTAATATTATTATCGATAACTTCCCTGACCCTGTGACAGGACATATATCCTCTATCTCAGACCACGGTGAGTCAATGCTTAATAAGCTCTTCCTGAGACAGGGAAAACTGATAGAACCGTACAGGGATGATGAGGTAGTTATTGGCGAGGCCTTTGCACAAGCCCACAAATTCGAACCAGGAGATAAACTTGCCGCAATCGTCAACGGCAGACGCAAGGCATTTACTATAGTCGGAATCGCCCTTTCTCCAGAGCATATTTATCAAATGCCTCCAGGTGCCATGTTCCCGGACTTTGAGCGCTACGGCATATTGTGGATGGGAAGGACTCCCCTTAGCACAGCCTATGATATGGAAGGAGCTTTTAACGATGTGACCCTTACCCTGTCAACAGGTGCAAGTGTCAACGATATAATTGACAGGCTTGATGAACTGCTCAAACCCTATGGGGGGCTCGGCGCATATGGACGCAAGGACCAGCTGTCACACCGCTATCTTTCCGAGGAATTCAAGGGGCTCGAAAAGATGGCCACTATGTTTCCGATAATATTTCT
>PIVU01000609.1 GCA_003354025.1 Nitrospirota bacterium | reverse complement strand
CCCTTTTTGCGGCGGAAAAGGGGGCTAAACCTGATGTGGCTTTTTGTCAGGAAAGCCTAAACCGGAAAACGAGCGCCTTTTTAAGGAAAAAGGGTAAACCATGGCTCTAGGCCAAAGTGAGGTGACAGAACTCGTGGACTGACAGCACATCAAAGGTAGTAACCTAAAGTTTAATGTGATGAATAGAGGCGGGAGCCATTTTGATGTGTAGTACAACCACATGTCACAAAGAGCGGCAAAGCGGAGCGCCAGAAGATTTTTAAACTCGAGTAATCTTCTGCTAATTGTGAATGAGCGCTCTTTTCAAATTATGAAATATCAACTCAGGAGTTTTGAACACAGTTAGCAGTAGTAATGTAAATTTTCTCCCGATTTGTTGATATTCAATGTTAGTGAGCAGAATGGTTTTCTTAAAGGTCCTGAAGCCAAAGAACCGGATAAATTCCAATCATATTCATCGCGGGTTCATGTTTAGGTCGTTGAAGACCCTTTGTTAGGATATCACCTTTTTGTTTATCAGTCTCGATGTGAACAACATCAATGTCGTCTTGCTGACACAGTTCATGGACAAGTCCAAGACTAATGCGATGATGTTTAGCAAGGTATCTTAACTGAGGTGAATATCCA
>PIVU01000336.1 GCA_003354025.1 Nitrospirota bacterium | reverse complement strand
TGGTTTTTCTGTGTTTTCATGGCAAAAAATATTCATAATCTCTGCTTTACCGCCAAACACACCAATGGGAAGCCCACCACCCACTACCTTTCCAACCGTTGTCAAATCCGGAGTTACACCGTACAGTTTCTGGCAACCACCGGTATTGACCCTGTAAGAAAAAATTTCGTCAAAAAAGAGCAATACCTTATTATCAGATGTTACTTTCCTTGCATGTTCAAGATACCCCGGCTCTGGCAATACAACCCCACCGGCACCCAGAAAAGGCTCCATAATGACCACAGCAAGCTCAGAGGCATTTTCTTTCACTGTTTTTTCAAGGGCATCAAAATCATTAAAAGGGACCTCCAGTACATCTTCGGTCATTCCTTTTGGGATTCCGGCAGTGATGACATTCTTTTTTGTTGATGCAGCAACGCAGTCATGGGTTCCGTGAAATCCGCCGGTCATTTTGAGGATCTTGTCTTTTCCCGTAAACGCCCTTGCTGTTCTTAGGGCAAATAAAGTGGCCTCTGTCCCGGAATTTACAAACCTCACCCTATCAAACCCAGGAATTCTTTCGCACAAAAGCTTTGCAAGCTTATACTGGCCTTGTGTGGGTGTAGAATACTGGGACCCTTTTGAAATGCCTTTTTGAACAGCATCAGCAACATCCGGATCACCATGCCCATGGACAATGGCGCCATAGGCATTGGTGACATCAAGAAGCTTATGTCCCTCATGGGTATACACATAAGCTCCTTGACCATAATCAATATGGATGGGATAAGGCTTAAAATAACTCAGGCTTCGGGTTGCACCACCGGGAATATAATTGATCAATTGTTCATGATGCTCCCTGGAAATAGGAAACTTTTCCATATAAGCATCTGCAATTCTCTTTTCAATTTGTTCTTGAATCATGGTGTTATCCTTGTCCTTTAATTATTCTTTTTCATGAACAATCAACAATTCGCCAACTTCTTTTTCAACTTTTTCAACAAATTCACCAGACTCAATTCTGGCTTTCAAGGTTTCCATATCATCTATATAAACCTTATCGTAATCCATATACTCAAGGGTTTCACGAACCGCCTTGTGCATAATTTTTCCTGCAGGACTGAGTTTTTCAACCCCTCTGATATCTGCGGCCTGGGCTGCACACAACAATTCAAAAGACAGAATATGGTTGGTATTCTCAACAATTTTTCTTGCCTTTCTTCCGGCAATCAGACCAAAGCTGACAATATCCTGAAAGTCTGCTGTTGATGTGATGGACTGGATGGAAGCGGGTACTGCAAGGGTTCTATTCTCTGCTACAAGTGATGTTGTCATGAACTGACCGCCCATGAGGCCCATGCGGACACCGGTGTCTTCTTTGCACAGAAATGGTGGCAAACCGGTACTGTGAGCTACATCCATGAATCGGTCAATTCTTCTGTCACTGACAACGCCCAGGTTCACCATGGCAATGCCGAGGCAGTCCATTACAAATGAGATGGGCTGGCCGTGGAAGTGTCCATTGTGGATAAATGTGTCCCATTCCGTAAATATCAATGGATTATCATTACTGGAATTGAGTTCCCTTAAAAGCACTTCATGGGCGTGCTGAACCGCTTCTTTAGTCGGCCCTACAAACTGGGGTGTACACCGGATTGAGTAGGCATCTTCAACGGGAATATCCGCCACAGAAACCCCTTTATGTTCTTTCAGCGTTGTCTGGAGTTTCAAAGACAATTCCTGTTCATCAATGGCCAGCTTACTGCCGGCTAAAAGCTTGGTCAGATTCATAGCCGTCGCATACTGGCCCGGGTGATATTTATGTTCATGAACTCTAACATCAAAAGGATTATATCTTCCCATAAGGGTTTCAATGGCAAAAGCCGCGATAATATCAGAATTTTTCAGTGTATTGGTTGCTTCGGAGATGACGGTGCAGGCAAGGCCGACCATGCCTGAGGTTCCATTGATCAGGGACAAGCCTTCCTTGGCATTCAGATACATGAGCTCTACGCCGGCAGCGTCCATCGCTTCTTTACCCGGCATGACTTTACCGTTAAATTTGGCTTTCCATTCTCCAAAGGCGACACTTGCGATACACCCCAATGGCCCCAGGTCCCCACTGGTCCCCAAAGATCCTTTTCTGGGGACGACGGGAAAGACCTGCTTGTTGATCATATCCAGATAAATCCTAAGATTTTTTTCCTTGATGCCAGAATAACCGCGACAAAGGGAATTGGCCCGGGCGATCATAAATTTTCTAACCATGGTATCTGCAAAGGGCCTGCCTACCTGGGTGGTGATACTTCTGACCAGGTTTTTCTGGAAATCATTATCCCTCTCTCTGGGCAGAAGATAGTCAACCAACCCGCCGCAACTTGTATTTACGCCGTAAATGCATCGTTCTTCACTGGCCCATTTATCAACAAGATCCCTGCAATCCCGAATCTTTGGCCAGTTTTTATCATCGATCTCAACTTTTATGGATAGGTCATCTCCGGCTTGCATCAATTCTTCAATGGTCATTGAGTATCCATCAAGAATAAGTGTATTGTTTTTTATCGGCATGGTTCCCTCCTATTATAGTTAAATTTAGTTACAAGACATTGGGAAATT
>PIVU01000608.1 GCA_003354025.1 Nitrospirota bacterium | reverse complement strand
CGAATTGAACATTGTAGAATTCAAGCAGGATCAGAGCTGAAAATGTCTGGAATTAGACTGTACTTGTGGGTAATAGTAAGTCCACACCACCCGGCAAGCGGATCCGCACCGGGCGGTTCACATAGATTACCGGGTCCCCCAAGCGGATTGACTGTGCAATAAAACATGTAGTGTGTATTATAGAAATTGAAGACTATCCTTAGTTGACTGTTATGAATGGGAAATGGAAATATTGTATAACCATTTGATGGACGGTGAACGAGTACCAGCGATATTGATTTTGCTTTTGATTAGTTTTAGGAATGCAAACTAGTGTTTGGCCAGTTCGCAACCTTTAGGTACTCGTCAGTCATCATAGATACTTCCCAAGTTGTCAAGTAAAAAAATAAACTGAGAATAATATTTCTCTTTATTTTAATAATTAATCGTTATATTTCAAGCCATACTCTGCCGGTCTCAAGACGCAGGAATCCTGCTGGATCAGGAGGTAAGGCTTACAGCCGGAACGGAAATCCCGTTTTCTTATGTCTTCCGATCTATGCTTACTTTCGTTACAATATAACGAATATTCTCATTCGATCCGTGAAGACCGGGACGGCACGGTTATCCGTTAGACGAAGCATCCTGC
>PIVU01000607.1 GCA_003354025.1 Nitrospirota bacterium | reverse complement strand
TTGCCCCGAGCCCAAGAAAAACGATGGATGGATAGACGCCGGAGGTCACCCCCATATAGAGATAATGAAGGACAGAGTTTGCCTCATAAATCCCCAGCCCGAAGCCTTTGAAAAATGGGATATTGCCTATCAGAACACCAAAACCAATAGGCAGTAGCAGGAGGGGTTCATACTGTTTGGCAATGGCCAGGTAAACAAATAATGAGCCGATGGCCAACATAACAAAATTTCCATAACTTGCAAGTGCAAATCCGGTGTTTGATAAAAACTGTAGAAGCAGTTCCATTCTTTGTTTCCTAATTATTGTGTCTGTTTCACGTAAAGCTATTCACAATGCCCGTTTCTTTTGGGCTGGTATAACTTTTTATGCCGTTTGATTCAGGTATTTAGTGGTCCAATTGAGAATGCTTACCTGTTCCAGATAAATACACCCTCACCAGCCTGTTTCAGTATCCCGGCCTCTCTAAAGCGGCTAATAGTCAGAACAGGGTGCGGAAAGTTGTGTTCCTCTGCAACCCGGTAAAGATCACTTAACTCAAAAGGTTGTTCAAGCTTGTCAATAAGCTGCTGATAGATTTCGGCTGTTTCCGAAATGTCTATTGGCAATACCTTGGGAACTGATATCTCAT
>PIVU01000116.1 GCA_003354025.1 Nitrospirota bacterium | reverse complement strand
CTTGGATTGCATAACCCTATGATCGTCATTCCGATATTGTTCAGCCAGCTCCTTCGGAAAATAGTCATAATCAGTTGTCCCAATGATTTGTTCAGGTGTAATGCCCAAATCTTCAGCGAAGTTTTTACTACATGAGATATACACGGAGTTATTATCTTTCAGGAAAAAGCGCTGCGGCAGGTTTTCAACTAGAGTTCTGTATTGGTTTTCACTTTGACGCAGAGCTATTTCCCGCTGCTCTCGGTCCATGACAATGCCCGCGAGTCTTCCCGCTGATTCAAGATCACTTAGTTCTTCCTTAGTTGGCAATGCCGGGTGGTTGTAATACATACCAAATGCACCCAGCACTTTTCCTTTGGGGTCCTTAATTGGCTCAGACCAGCAACAGCGCATACCATGAGGAAGGGCTACATGTTTGATGTTTGCCCACTTTGGATCTGTAGCAATATCCTCAACCAGAACACGTTTCCCGGTATAGGTAGAAGTCCCACATGAACCAACACTAGGGCCATTTTCCAATCCATTGACTGCATCACAATATTCTTTCGGTAAGCTAGGAGCGCCGCCGTGCATAAGTTTGTTGCCCTTTAATTCAAGCATAGAACATCGCAATCCCCGATGGCGCGCCTCATACATTAAGGCAATTGCATCATAGATGCTTGATACTGACTTTCCAGTTGCAATCATTTCCAGAATTTCGGGATAGTTCTTAACAAGTGATTTTTCCTGCTCGCGGGGGGTAACTATAGAGTGCTGAGACACTTTCTTAATGAGCTTAGTATCTTCATTATAATCAGGAATTTCCGACTTACTCATGATCACACTCTCTGAATGACCAGACCAGGAGTCAAAATGTTACTGCCATTCAATTAATAGTTGATTATTAACACTCTATAAATATGTCCATCTCATATTGCCTCTATGCTTATGGCCGAAAGCGGACATTAAGGATAAATAATCATTTTTATGCCTGATACAATTTTATCAGAAAATCCGCGAGCCGGCAATATTTTTTATTAACTTCCCTGAAAAATCCGGCACTATTAGGGGGTGCATGTCGTTCCCAACGGTACTTACCATCCCATATTGTGTGAAACCTGTCAGAACCTAGTCCATCGGAACATTCATACGCATATGCAGGCAGACTGGTTATTGTTATATTACTGGTGAGTATATCCCCCAATATACCTAACATCTCTATTATTAACAAGTTTTTATATATATTTCGATTTCTCCTTTCCGATATATATGTAATGTTCATATCCATAATTTAGTATCCCTTAGCTTCCATTCTGTGAATAAATCGTTCAATACGTTGTATCCGGCCGGGATATAGTTCAGCACAATTCCCGCCGTATACCTTAGAATCACCATCCACGAAAATCAGCCCCTCACGAATCGACTTTTGATACAGTTCTTCAGACTTTTTCCTGTCCTGCTGCAACTATAATAATGAATTTAATATTTCTCAATTCTCTCCTCCTGCCCTGACATTTAAGTTTTGATCTTTTGCTATATGATCTATTAGACAATCGGGAAGCTGATTTAGTTCCCTGAAACAACTATAATCAAGGCAGATTTCCGTACTCCACCGGTTAAGGTATTACATCCAATCCCCTTTTCATTCACCAACTCCCAGACGTTCAAGGGCCTTTTTAGCATTCCCACTATATCGAGTTACGGCTTTACGGTACCATTTTATTGCCTTTTCAATATCCTTAGGCACTCCCTGGCCATTTTCATACATTGTTCCCAAAAAATACTGGCCCTTGCCGACGCCCTGCTCTGCTGCCTTGCGGTACCACTTTACAGCCTCTGCATAGTCCTTAGCTACACCTCTGCCATCTTCATACCTTATGCCCAGGTTTACCTGAGCTGCGCCAACCCCCTGTTCAGCCGCTTTCCGGTACCATTTCACAGATTGCATATCATCCTGAGCAACACCACTGCCGGAAGAGAACATATGCCCAAGATTATATTGAGCAGACGCATAACCCTGCCCTGCTGCCTTTAGGTACCATTTTACAGCCTCTGCATCATCCTTGGTAACACCCCTGCCTCTGGAGTACATCACACCCAAATAAAATTGAGCAGAAGCAAGACCCTGCTCTTCCGCCTTGCGAAACCATTTCACCGCCTCTGCATAATCCCTGGATGCACCCCGCCCCTCATAAAACATAATTCCTATAATGTATGTCGCAAAGACATACCCCTGGTCACTGGACTTATGGAAATATTCGATTGCCTTCTTGTACTCTTCATTAACATGATATGCCCTTCCGAGCTGGTAGAGAAAGCGGGCAGTATCAGGATTCTGCTCAATGGCATTTTCACATGCTGCGATGGCCGGACCTGCATCAATATGATTGTATTCTATAGAGGGGCCAAAGCGGTCTTCATCGAATGGATCGCCTGCAAGCTCATCGCACCGATGCAGCGGAGCGGCACTTATTCTCTGCGTTGTTCGCCCCTTTCCAGGAACACCAGTTGACTGTATAACACCAATCATCTCCAGATTTGGACGATTATCGTTGGTTTTCACCCAGACAAAGCCGGCTCCGCTTTCCGTTACCTCACCATGTCCGGCTGAGGCTTCATATCCCTTAAATAATTTCTTGAAGTCCACCCGGTCGCCTGTTTTGGGTCCGGCTGATTTGTGGGGCTCAAATTCTACTTTGACTGAGCCGGCCCGTTTCTCAGTGACTGTTCCGGTTATTTCCGTCATTCCATAGGCTAATTGTAAAGTAAAAAGAACTAACGCTAATCCACAAAAAGCCCGCATAGAGCAATTAACTATCTTGATCATATAATCCCTTCTTTATTTATCTTATTGCGATTTATCAGGGTTCCAGCGTTTGTAAGTAATTCAACAACTCCTCGCTTATTATGCGACCAGTCGGGAACCCGTGATCCAGCCCGCACATATCGATCGCAGGCTGCAGTTCATCGGCGGACAAGTTCCCGCTTGATTTTGGTGAAATATAGCGAAGTCGGATTAACTCTTGAGTTACAGCATTTTTGAGATCCTGTTGAGACATGGATTTTCCAGAGGGTTCTCTAACCCGGCGTGGTTTTTTCAAAGGAACTCTGTCGGTATCGATAGTCCTATCCAGACGGCCTTTTGGAACTGCAGATAGAATGCCGGTTGCCTGTATAACCCCGATCATTTCCAGATTTGGACGGTTATCGCCGGTTTTCACCCAGACAAAGCCAGCTCCGCTTTCCGTTACCTCACCATGTCCGGCTGAGGCTTCATATCCCTTAAAGAGCTTCTTAAAGTCCACCCGGTCGCCGATATTTGGTACAGCAGTATTGTGAGGTTTGAACTCTACCTTTACTGAATCAGCCCGCTTTTCAATGACAGTGCCGGTGATTTTTCTTGCGCCGTGCGCTGTCAAAGATACACAAAGCGAAAAAATGAAACAAATCAAAATTAAAAAAATAGGTCTATTCAGATAGGTCATTTTTGTTCTCCATACACTATAGTATTCTGTAAACATATTTAATTCTCTGGACTTCATTCCCGTCAATCACTCTTTATTCTATAATTACAAGACTTTGAATACGGTGCAATGTTATTCATAAATTCTTCAGCTTTTCTTATCAGCTATAGTTACTACATGCTATGTTAAATTTCCCTTACGGAAGTTGGGGCCCGGCATATGGTTCAACTTTCAGTAGAAGATCTCGGGCTACTCCCAACCAAAAAGGTCTTCTTCTATCGTTTTTTCCATTGAACGTACCACCGTCAGGATGTGCTGTGGTAAAAGCTTCGGAATAGTGTGATACAACATCCTTTGTTTTACTGCACACAGCATCATACCTGCACTGCCCTTTATTGTAAGACAAATGATCCCGAAGCATATGATCCTCTCCATATCTTGCACTCACTTTGACCTTGAAAATACAGCCTCCATTCCTATTACAATCAACACCATATACACATTTAACAATATAGCCACTGACAAAATCTCGCGCTTTGGGGCCTTCAATCAAAGAGATATTACCTCCAGGGAGGGGGCAGGTACCAGTGTAACGTCTCATTTTCACACTAGTTACTTGAGCGTCTTTGCATAGTTGCCTGGCAGTTTGCGCCAGAAGCCTGGACGACTCTTCAAAATTTCCATCAATCCGACAGCCCACTGATCTAGCTTTACTGGCAATTGCAATTGTTTTTTTATGGGTCTTCAGTAAATCACAGGCATAAGTTACTTGCTGTCCGGAATTTTGAACCATTTTCATGCTCTGATTCTGCTCTTTTTGCATTAACTGGTTTAATGTGCTGTAGTATCGATCACACTTTTGATTTTGAACAGGTGCATGCTCCCCGTATACCCAAACATCTATGCCGATACCATCAAGCACCTCAAAGCCGGGCTTAGGGTATTGCTTGTAAACTACGCCTGGGGTAGAGCCAGCTGGTACATTCTTCACTTTATTGACGTTCACAAAAAGACCTTTTGCTTTGAGCTTGCTCGTTGCTGCGGCAAGTGACATTCCTGTGAGTGAGGGTACTGCGGTTTTGCCCATGACATAATTCCAAATCCACAATTTGATATCACTGCCCGGCTCAATCGAAGCACCGGGCTTTGGATACTGCTCGTAAATGATTAAGTCATTGTTTCTGTCATTAGTTGCTTTCCCCACTATAAAAGCCGGATGAAATCCAGCCAGTTTAACGGCATCAGCCGCTGCGCCAACTTCTTTTCCAGTAACTTTAGGGACAGTGTTTTTGTTCGCGACATAATTATAAACCCACAATTTGACATCTTTGAGCGGCTCATACAAAGTCCCGGGCGCGGGGTCCTGCCTGTATATGAATCCGTCCTTGCTGCTGTCTGCTGTCTCTTTTCCCACCTCAATAGCCGGATGGAATCCGGCCAGTTCAATGATTTTAGCCCCTTTGACAACGTCTTCTTCAGTGACTTTGGGAACTTTGGTTTTGGCCGAAACATAATTGTAAACCCACAACTTGACCTTTTTGCGCGGCTCATACAAAGTCCCGGGTGCGGGGTCCTGCCTGTATATGAATCCGTCTTTGCTGCTGTCTCCGGTCTCTTTTCCCACTTCAATATCCGGCGTTAATTCGAATCCGGCCAGTTTAATGATTTCAATCCCTTTGACAACACCTTCTTCAGTGACTTTGGGAACGACTATTCCCCTGGCAAGAGAACCCTGCAGTGACGCATAGCACTCCCTGGCACGCTTAAGATCACCCGGAGCATTTTTTGTGGCAAACGCTCCTGCCACTACCGCACCTTCGGCATCGGATATTGCCTTTCGCCTGTCAGCTATTGTCGAATCAATGTCCTTAATTCTCCTGTCCGCTGTAAAATTATCAGCATCCTTTAGTTTGGCCCGCATTCTTTTAAATTCAGGGCTTAACTCAGGCACTTTCGATATTTCGAAATAATCTATACGATCATGGTCATCAATAACCTTTTGAGCCCTCCTAAATGCTGCGTCAACTTGAGAGTGGAACTGCTTAATATCAACTTCGAGCTTCCCATCTCCACCTTTGACTTTCTCTGCCAGTGCGATTGCTTTCAGTCTTATTTTCTTGACAGGATCTTTGAGACCGGGCACTTTTTCATTTGCAAAGGCCCAATTATTCTCTAAGGCAGCCCTTAACTCTTTGACCCGGGGGTGGGTCTTTTCTGCATTGTCCAGTTTGTCCTTTATCTCTTTTAATTGCTCAACCAATAGAGGCAAAACATTACGATTAAAGTCTTCAAGCTCGACAATGTCTTCTCGCAGCCTTGTAATTTCAGGGTCCATTACTGTTATCAGTGACCGAATTTCATTATCATGGCCCCGCATATAACCTGCTGTCTCTGTGATTGCCCGGTCTGACTTTTTTCCCCAATCCTTTATTTTATCGGCGGACGGAGGGGGGTTATTTGAAGTTCGGGCTGCATAATCACAAACCTGCTTTGCAGCCCTGGTTGCAGCCATTGCGGTTTTGGCATACATCTTATACTCTTTGTTCAGTTTATCTATTTTCTCCTTTAGACGTTCCATTGGAGAGGGACCTTCATTCAGGCGCCCGAAGGCCCGGTAAATGGTCGTATTAATTTTAGACACTATTCCATTTACTCTTTTTGCTTCATTTTCAGCCTTCTCTATTGCAGCTAAATGAAGTTTCATTTCAAGCTCGTCATTATCATATTGTTTTTTTAATCGTTCAAAACCACGGATAGTATCAACTTCTTTATTTAGTTCTTTAATCAGGGCCGTTAACTGTCCTTGAGAATCTCCAAATAACCTCTGCGATTTATCCTGCTTTCGGGCTTCATATGCCTCAAGACGTTTAAGCTCTTTATTAAGTTTTTCCAACTCCTTCTCGTTTTGCGCCAACTTTGCCAGGTTTTTTTGCTGCCACTCGCTCATAACAGTCTCTGCGCCGCCAGGAGTCAATACAGTCATACCTCCCGCAGGAGCAAACTGGCTCTGTATTCCGATCATCTGCAGGGCTGAGCCCCATTGCAGGTTACCTTTTTCATCGATCTTGAAAAAAGGCTCAAGCATCCTGTTTGCTTTGTCAATTTTCCTGCGCAATTCATCTTCGCTCCATTCTTTATTGACAATACTTCCTAAGCTCATTAAAAGTGGGCCAAAATCTGAAGTCGCGAGCTGGAGTGCTTTAAGACTTTTATTAGCCTTCTCCAGTTTTTTATTCCAACTTTTTTCAAACTTAATATCACTTTCTGTTTTTTGGATTTTCGCCTGAACATCAGAAATTTCCGGGCCAGCGTCAGCTGCAAAGGCAGATGATAAAATAAATAATGAGGTTAATAATAGAAGGACGATTAGTTTGCCTGCAGTCTCAAATGAATTCATCAAATAAAACTCCTTTTAGTTTGCTTCCTGCCTTCAAAAAACACGATCAGTTTTGGGTAAGATATTATTTAGTTCGGGAGTGTTACAAACTGCACAATTTCAACATTTCCCTGTATGCGCTTCTCAGGTAGTATAGCATCTAAGCATATAATTTAATGAACAATAATCAGACAACGTGCGTCTGGACAGGCCGGTTTGCCAGCTCTGCCGGGCAAGCAAAAAGGGGCCTGCATTTCTACAGCCCCCTGTTAAGCATATATAAATGTATATGCACTAATATCGTTGTTCGGTCTTCTCGCCCTCACAGATTTCCTTAACCTCATTCTTGACCAGTTGATCGTTTTCCCAGGTACGTTCCTGGACCTTGTGGCATTTTGTCTGGGCATTATAATCGAGAGGGTCGGCCCTGTATACTCCTCTGCCGTCGGTCGTCCTGTATTCAACAGGCCTGTTTTCCCGGACAGCGTCCCGCGAAGCTTGCATGGAAACATCCGTTATAGTAGCCCCTGCAATTGCCCCAAGGACCGCTCCGATAACACCTCCCCTCCATGCATTTTTCTTATCCAGCATTGCCCCAGCAGCACCTCCAACAGCAGCACCTGCGCCTGCGCCTCTTGTGTGATGCTGCGTGCATCCGACTGATAATACCAGCAATGCCAGTATTGCAATTATTGAAATTGTCCTATTCATAATCCCCTCCTTAATGTTTTTCTTAATATTGCCGAAATATTAACATGCTTCTTTATATCACGTAATAATTTTCAATGCAAGTGAACTTTCACTTTACTAATTAGCTGTTGTCATACAATATAGTCTCAATGTGAAAACAATATGAATAAAGGAACAGTTTCTTTTATGGATATAAGATCAACCAGTCAACACACTGCCCTTTCCTATATTCTTGATTTTTCAGCCGATGTATTGATAAAATTAGGAAATTTCAACCTTCAACCACGGAGAAAATTTGATATCCGAAGGGCCTTTTATATCAACCAACAAAGCATTGCATTTCAAAGAAACCAATTTATACTATTAAATAACAGGAGGTAATAAATGCTAAAAAAGAGGATATTCAGCAAAACACTGATCGCAGGTCTGGCGATTCTGCTTGTCTTCGGGATCTTTTTAACTTCAGTCGCTTTTGCCGGACACAAGAAAATCGTTGCAGTGTCACGGTTTGAGAATAAAACCAGCTACTCGGGACAGGTGCATATCGGAGACGGCATGGCTGACCAGCTTACGGACTCACTTATGCAGAGCGGTGAGTTCGTAGTGCTCGAAAGACAGACATTAAAAGACGTTTTTGATGAGCAGGACCTTGCCCAGTCCGGAAGGATGGCAAAATCAAAGTCCGCCAGGACAGGTAAAGCAACCAGCGCCCAGATTCTTGTCAAAGGGACCATTACTGAATTTGAAGCCAAAAGCAGCGGCGGAGGATCAGGAGTAAGTCTTTTTGGAGTTAAACTCGGCTCCAGTAAAGGTGAGGCTCATGTAGGAGTTATTGTCCGTCTGATTGATACAACCACAGGGGAAGTATTGCATTCACAGCGAGTAGAAGGCAAAGCTAAATCAGGAGGGTTCAAACTCGGACTGGACATTAAGGGAGTAGGATTCGGAACTGACGGATTCAGCAAAACACCTCTTGGCAAAGCCACTCAGATCGCCATTGATAATGCCGTTGAATTCATTGCATCAAAAATGCGGGGAGTTCCTTATCAGGGCAGCGTTATTAAAGTAAGCGGTGATGTAATTTATATCAATGCAGGAGAGAGGGCCGGGGCAGCAGCAGGAGAGGTTTTTTCAGTATACTCGGTGGGAGAATCGCTTATTGATCCTGATACAGGGGAAAACCTCGGCAGTGAAGAAGAGAAACTTGGGACAGTTAAAATATTCGATGTAAAAGAGAAATATTCAAAAGCCAGGGCAGAAGGCAGCGCTTCCGGTTTTAAAAAGGGTGACATTATTAGAGACAAATAGTTTCTGGCAATGAAATAGTTTGAACATATAATCATATGTTACAACTTCATTCCCGCAGTTTATTGAGCGGGCATGACAAAATAAAAAAAGGATTGAACAGAGGAGTGTACAATGCTTAAAGCAATAAACGGTTTCTGCATGGCCCTGATCATTATGCTTGCCTCAGGTTGCGCCTCTTCGCTTGAGGAGGTAAATAAGGGAGCTGAAAAAGTCGGGGAAACAGGCGGCAAGGTTATGAGAGTCCCGACTTCTGTTAGTGAGGGCGCTGCTAAAGGTATGGCCGGTGAGCCGGAGTCTAATCCATACGGTAGATAATTTGCAACAGGAAATTATAAAAGGGCGGGAGAACCCCGCCCCTACAATATTAGATTAAGTCCTTAGACCTGTCTGAATTAATCTTATATTTTTTAAGAATGGGGGCACTATTTTCATCAACAGTTTTTTTATTCAGGATAATTTTATACCCCTTAACATCTTCAATAACGTGATATTCCCCATCATGATTCTCAAATGCGCCTACAAGGTCTTTTATCGTTGAGATCTTCTTCCCGTTCACAAACGAGACAATAACGTTTTCAGAATTATGATAGCCTACATTAATCTCATCAGCCAGGACCTTGATTAGAACTATGAGAGCACTTTTATCCGGTTCGGGTTCACCGTTGATATAGTTATGCAGTAACGCGGTTGGGGCGCTCAGATACCAGTCACTGCCGCTGCCAAATTCCATTAAATAGTTTAATGTCAAAGGCTCAAATACGAGTCCCCCTATAATATAATATGTGGGGGCTATATCATATTTCCGCTGAGGAACGAGACGCTCGAAGTCGATGTGTTTGGATAGAACAATCTCAATATTCACTTTTTTGCCCTTCCTCATAAGATCGAGGTTCACCGATTCTCCTATCTGCTTTCTCTGCAGGACATAACCAAAAAATGTTCTTTCCCCTTTACGAAATTCAATTGTCCCGTCATTGGCTACATTTTCACCATCAATGGCCAGGATAACATCTCCCGTTTTGAGAATTCCTGTGGATGGAGAATCAGGATATATCTTATTAACCAGTACACCTGTCTGTACTTCATTCATATAATAGTTATGCCTGATGTCAGGATTCTCCATCTTCTGCATTGTAATCCCTATGTCTGGTGTTCCGTCATATCTTCCGTCTTTTATATCATCCAAAAAATGCTTAACCACCGGAGCAGGGACCATGTAGCCGATATTTTCATACCGACCTCCCTGAAGGCCCTGAAAAGCAACACCGATTATTTTTTCATCCTTTATTACCGGACCTCCGCTGTTCCCTGAATTCACCGGTGCATCAATCTGGCATGCAAGAAGGTAGGCGCCGCTGTGAGTATAATTACTGTGCTCAACACGTGAGACCACCCCTTCAGTAATTGACAGTTTATCTCCACCTTCAGGGAAGCCGTATACTGAAACTTCATCACGTATTTGGGGAAGCTCTCCTATTTCAAGGGGCTTTACATCTACAAAGAAAGCATCGTCAGCAACAGCTAATATAGCCAGATCACTTTCATGCGCTATCACTTCAATCTGCGCAGTATACTTCTTTGCCTTGCCGGCCCTCCTTACCTGGAGAAATGTATGGTCGCTTACTACATGAGCATTTGTTAATATTCTTTTTCCGGCAATAATAGCCCCCGAGCCCTGGAAAGAGTTCTGTCCGTGCATCTGCCAGGGTTCATGGTAGTTATATCTGTTGTTTATGGTATATATTTTTACTACGGAGTTTTTCACATCACTTTCCGCCCACGCGGAAGAGAAGGCCATAAAGGTAAGAATAAAGGCAAGCGCAATTCTATATAGATACAGTTCTCCTGTCATCTCCTCTGGATATCCCCTACACCTGAAATCTTTTCAGAAACTTCACCGGGATTACCGTAGTAGACAACGTCTCCAGCACCGTCTATAGAAACACTGAGTTGTTTTGATGCA
>PIVU01000115.1 GCA_003354025.1 Nitrospirota bacterium | reverse complement strand
CAATTTAAGGAATGAAGTTGCCGTACCGAAGCTAATTGCTGCAAGTTGACAGCTTTAAGTGGGGTGGTAGTTCAGCTGGTTAGAACGCCGGCCTGTCACGTCGGAGGTCGCGGGTTCGAGTCCCGTCCACCCCGCCATTTTTTTCTAATGGCATCCCTCCTGTTAGTCTCAAACCTTTATGCTTTTTCATGTTATCCTAGATTAACCTGTTGCTGATCCATAAATTATATATAGGGGAACAAGGTTGAATAAGAATATCGGCATATATCTCTTCATATTCATTGCAGTTCTTATTGCAATTGGAGGAGCTACATCGGCTTTCAACATTTACATCGACTGGCTGTTTTTTGGCGAGACCGGTTATGCCGATGTATTCAAGACAATACTATCTACTAAAATCCTTTCCGGTTTGTTCTTCGGATCTGTTTTTCTAATCTTCTATTTAATTAATATTTACTATGCAAACAGGATAAGCTTTCCACTGCGTAACCTTCACTTATTCGGCGACACTATCAACCCCGTAAGAACATTTACATTTGATAAGCCCATAAAGTTGATATCAATTATTGGCGGTATTTTTGTCGCGTTTCTGGTGGGATCTTTCGGAGCGTCACAGTGGGAAGAAATTCTGCTTTACTTAAACAGGATCAATGTAGGTATGAAGGACCCTGTATTTGACAAAGATATCAGTTTCTATATGTTCTCACTGCCCCTGGTTAATACCCTCAAGGGACTTGCAGCTTTAACTGTATTCTTTACGGCAGTGGTGACCATGACGGGTTATTTCCTGCGAGGGGGGATAGCGGTATCGGAAAAGAATATTGCCTTTGCGCCCCAGGTGAAAAAACATATTGGGGCATTAGCCATATTTATCTTTGGAATACTGGCACTGAACTTCTATATTGAAGCATACAGTCTTTTGTTTTCCGAGCATGGATTTATTTATGGGGCAGGATACACAGACATCAATGCACGGTTATTCACTCTCAGACTGCTTGTAATTTTAACTGCAGTTACCGGTATTGCATTCATTACCGCTCTGAATAAAGGCTCATTTAAATGGGTAATCATCCCTGCCGCGATTTCGGCCCTGGTCTATGTCGGAGGAATGGTTGTATATGCCCCGATGCTCCAGAAGTTCAAGGTCGCTCCCAATGAGCTTGAGCTGGAAAAACCCTATATTGAAAGCAATATCAAATTCACCCGGTTCGGCTATGACCTTAACCGGATTGAATCTAAACCATTCGATGTATCCTATGACCTCACTGCAGATGATATTGAGGCGAATAATGCAACCATAAAAAATATCAGACTGTGGGACAACAATCCCCTGCTCCGCACATACAGCCAGCTACAGCAGATCAGGACCTATTACAAGTTCACTGATGTTGATAATGACAGGTATACAATTGATGGTGAATACCAGCAGGTAATGCTGTCCCCCAGAGAGCTTTCCTACAATGACCTGCCCAGCAAGTCCTGGATCAATGAAAGACTCGTTTTCACACACGGGCATGGCCTGGCAATGGGACCGGTCAGCAGGATCACTAAAGAAGGACTTCCTGAGTTCATCATAAAGGACATCCCGCCTGCTTCAGAAACTGACATTAAGGTAACCAGGCCGGAAATTTACTTTGGTGAAATCCCCAACGATTATGTACTGGTCAAAACTAAAGTGCAGGAATTCAGCTATCCAACGGCCAATGATAATGTGTATACAAAATATGAAGGGACTGGAGGGGTTAGCCTGTCATCAATAGTCAGCAAGGCTGTATTCTCTGTTAAATACAATACTTCAAAGTTATTTCTTTCATCTGATATAACATCTGACAGCAAGATTCTATTCTACAGAAACATCAATGAGCGAATTTCAAAAATAGCCCCTTTTATAATGGTCGACTCGGACCCGTATATGGTTGTCTCTGATGACGGCAGGCTCTACTGGATGATCGACTGCTACACGGTTTCAGGCAATATGCCTTACTCATCTCCTCTCAACAGAAACATAAATTACATCCGGAACTCCGTCAAAACAGTTATTGATGCCTACAACGGCAGTGTAAAATTCTACATCAGTGACCCTGAAGATGTTTTAGTCAAAGCCTATTCCAACGCCTTCCCTTCCCTTTTCAAGCCAATGACGGAAATGCCTGAAGATCTGAAAAAGCATATACGCTATCCCCAGGGCATGCTCGAAATTCAGGCAAAGATGTTTGCCTCATATCATATGACCGATCCAAAAGTTTTCTATAACAAAGAAGACCTGTGGGAAATACCTTCATACAGTGATCAACCCATGACGCCATATAATACGATTATGCGATTACCGTCAGAAAAGAAAGAAGAATATATTTTACTGCTCCCTTTTACACCTTCTAAAAGGGACAATCTTGCGGCATGGCTTGCAGCCAGATGCGACATGCCTAATTACGGGAAGTTGATAGCCTATGTATTTCCGAGAGACAGGCTCATCTATGGCCCCAGCCAGATTAATGCACGTATTGACCAGGACGCCTATATTTCCCAACAGATTACTTTATGGGGACAAGTTGGATCACAGGTCATAAGGGGAAGCCTGTTAGTTATCCCTATTGAAAACTCACTTCTCTATGTGCAGCCCCTTTATCTCTCAGCGGCTGACGAGGTGGGCCTGCCGGAACTCAGGAGAGTAATCGTTGCATATGAGAACGAAGTGATAATGGAGGAGAACCTGGAGCTTGCATTACAGCGTCTGTTCTCGACAAGAGATAAAGCTCCTGCACTAAAAACGGAATCGATCAAGCCATCACAAGTTGCCCCGGAAAACCTTGCAAAAGAAGCCATGAAAGTATTTAACAGGGCAATTGAGCTGCAAAAAGAAGGTGACTGGGCTGGATATGGCGAGCAGATAAAACATCTGGAACAGATAATAAAGCAAATGGCGGAATGAACAAAGTTGTCAGTGATCAGTTATCAGGGGGCAGTTTCATTTCGGGGAATTCTCCCCTAGAATAATATGCTATATGCTGATATTTAGCTTCAAAGGGGAAAAGTTGGTGTCTTGTTTTTTTAAAACTGACAACTGATTACTGACAACTGATAACTTTTTCAGGAGCTGAAAATTCCCGTACTTAAATACCTGTCGCCTCTGTCCGGGAGTATGACAACGACCTTCTTTCCGCTTCCCAGCCTGGAGGCAATTTGTAATGCTGCCCATACTGCAGCACCGGATGAAATACCCGCAAGTATACCTTCCTCTTTTGCAAGACGGCCTGCTAAGGTTATAGCATCTTCATCAGTTACCGGAATAATTTCATCATAAATTTTTGTATTCAGCACGCCCGGATAGAACCCCGCGCCTATTCCTGCAATTTTGTGCGGACCGGGATCTCCGCCTGACAATACCGGCGACGCCGCAGGTTCGACTGCTGCAATTAAAATGTCAGGATTTTTTTCACGTAGCATTTCTCCTGTCCCTGTGATTGTACCACCGGTGCCAACACCGGCAACAAAACCGTCAATATCCGGACCAAGGGCATCAATAATCTCAGGAGCTGTTGTACGTCTGTGTATTTCGGGATTAGCAGGATTTTCAAACTGCATCGGCATAAAATAATCAGGATTTTTTTTCAGGACAATTTCAGCCTCTTCCACCGCACCCATCATTCCCCTTTCTCCGGGAGTTAAAACTGTTTCAGCGCCGTAGGCCTCGAACATTTGTCTCCGCTCAAGAGACATGGTTTCGGACATTGTAAGTATCAGCCTGTATCCTTTAACCGCTGCAATCAGCGCAAGGCCGATCCCTGTATTTCCGCTTGTGGGTTCGATAATTGTACCGCCCGATTTTAGTTTACCCTCTGCTTCAGCCGCCTCGATCATTGAGAGAGCTATTCTGTCTTTGACGGAACCACCCGGGTTAAACCCTTCCAGTTTTGCCCACACATCTGCATCCTCAGGTCCGCAAACTTTGTTAAGTTTCACAAGAGGGGTATTTCCAATTAGTTCAATAATGTTCTCAGTGGGTATCATTACATGCTCCGTTTAAGTTATCGCAAATTATACCATAAACGAAATGCTATGCCTGGGAAATAATAGAGAAGAGCCTATGAGAAAACAGGTTAATTCTAAGCTTAATTCACTTTACCTGATAAACCAGCACCGGCACCTACAGGTTTTTTCAGAAATCTCTCAAATGCTGTTTTGTCATTCGCTTTAAGGTACGCTTCTTCAGGAGCAATCATCTTCTTCATCAGGAAATCCATAATTGCCTGGTCCATAAGCTGCATTCCCTCACCTTTGGAGGTCTGAATTATTGACATAATCTGGAAGGTCTTGGCTTCTCTGATCAGGTTTGCCACTGCTGTTTTGCAGAAAAGTATCTCAAGAGCAGCAAGCCGTCCCGGCTGGTCGACCCTCTTCATAAGCTGCTGACAGAGCACCCCTTTTAACGACTCCGACAGCATTGTACGTATCTGAGCCTGCTGTCCTGCCGGAAATGCGTCGATTATACGGTCAATTGTTTTTGCCGCCGAACTTGTATGAAGGGTCCCAAATACAAGATGGCCGGTTTCTGCCGCAGTTATCGCTAGTTCAATAGTTTCCAGGTCTCTCATCTCCCCGACAAGGATTACGTCCGGGTCTTCCCTGAGTGCCGCCCTCAGCGCTGATGCAAATGATTCGGTGTGACTACCGACTTCACGGTGGTTCACAAGGCATCCCTTGCTCTTATGTACAAATTCTATTGGATCTTCAACCGTTAATATGTGGTCTTTTCTATTTGCGTTAATATAATCGATAATCGCCGCAAGGGTAGTTGATTTGCCGCTTCCTGTCGGACCTGTTACCAGAACAAGCCCCCTGTTCAGTTGAGTAAGCTTCAATATCTGCTCAGGCAGGTTCAAATCTTCAACAGAGAGTATTTTAGTCGGTATGACTCTGAATACGGCCCCCATACCGAATTTCTGAAAAAAATAGTTTGCCCTGAATCTTGAAATACCAGGTATTTCATGTGCAAAATCCAGGTCCTTTTTCTCAAGAAATATCTTCTGCTGCTCCTCACTCGCTATTTCAAATAAAAGTTCCTTTAGAGACTCATCGGTCAGTACAGGGTGGTCCATTTCCTCAAGCTCACCATGGGTCCTTAACTTGGGCTTAGAGCCTGTGCATAAATGCATGTCACTGGCACCGCTTTCAAGCATGATATTAAATAATGCTTCAATTTTTGCCATAATTAACTCTCTTTCAACTTTTCATTAAGCTCATCGGAAGAAAACATACCCTCTATATGCGTAAACTTATACCCGAGCTCTTTACATTCTATACACCCTGTACCGCCACAGGAACTGCAAGTCGAGGGCGCATATAATCGCACATAACACTCTTTAAATACCTCCGGAGCCGCGTCGACTGTATAAATTGATTTATTGTATCCATGACCGGTCTTCTTTGTTACAAAGCATGGATAACCCGCCATGGGATGCTTAAGCGGGAATATGTGATGCGCTCCATACACATGGGCATCGGTAAAGGCCGTACTCTCCGGGTTGCATAGGCCGTATTCACCTATGATTGCAGGATAGCTTATAACTTCTGCCCCCTGGACCAGCGGATACACTGCAAGAAACTTACTGCCGTTGCTGAATGACTGCTCGTACAGGAAAGGTATTGCCAGGTTTCCTAATGCCTTGAAAACATCATCGCTGCTAAAATGTCCCTTTACTGTATGAATGTCTTTTCTTATGCCAAAACCGAATATCCCTATTTCACAGACATTCTCCGCCAGGAAAAAATCCATACGGTAAAAGGATGTTTCTTTAATTCTCTCCGTAATATCACTAATTGCCTCCACAAGAATGGGAAGACCGACTTTATTGTATGTCCTTTTTAACAGCTCAGCAATTCTGCTTCCGCTGCCTGTGGAAATACTTACTTCTTTTTCAACATTCTTCTCGATTAAATCTATTGCGGTATCATTAAACGGGTCCTCAATGACTATTGATATATGATCATCCGTTTCATATAGTGGAAGCACCTTATTATGTATAAGAAAATCTTTTTTGAATTTGTCCAGCAGATCTAAATTTGGAGTTACGTCCTCTACAATTACAAAAGGAATATCAAGCTGCTTACTGAGAATCCAGTCTATGTCCTCCATAGTGACCTTGTTCAGCTTTACAAGCGCCTCACCAAGCCTGCACCGGGAGCCCTTTTGCAATGCCAGGCCTTCTTTCAGGTCTTCAGAACTGATTAATCCGTACTGTAGCAGCAGTGTGCCCAGATCTGTCCATTTCATAGACATTTTTGTCTCCATCAAATTGTGATAAAGTTCATCTTCATGAGAATTAATTATATATCGGACAATTTCAATAAAAACATGAATTTATATATTTAAATAGTTTCATGAAGTTGCATAGGGAAACATGTGAGCAAGCTCCCATAAATATATATCATCTTGATAAACCGCTTAATAAATCTGCAACCTCCTTAGTATCAACAGTAATTACCGGTTCGTTATTTTCATCCCCTGACAATTAACTCCTTCCAAATGGAATCCCATCAGGCAGGCATAAAGTTTTTATTAATTGTGCCGATTAATATATTAAGCCATGAGGGGCAGCAATGAGGGCAATAGCATCTTTATACATCATATTACAAAGCTCTTTTACCTTTCATATAAATAATATCTTAAGGAGCAATACATGAATAATAAAGAGGCATCCACGTCTGTTTACAATTTTCTTGAAAGGAATTTTTTCAACTCACTGCAGAAAAAAATCATAGGGAACCTTGTCCCAATGCTGCTGGTCCAGCTGGTTACTCTGACAAGCTTCTATTATTGTATCAATGAAGTCAGGGAGACATTGTCGGCCAATTCGGTGGATAAAGAGGCCTTTGCGTTCCTCTCATCATACCTGAATTTCAATACCGGCATGTTTATAGTATCAATATGTGTAGTTATATTTGCAGCTTGTTTTCTCGGACATTTAATTGTAAAACCTGTCAAGGCAGTAACTGGATTTCTAAACTCTGTATGTAAATCCCTTGAGGGGAACCACTCCGGCAAAGTAAAGATTGACCTGAGCCGGGACATACCTGTATTAACGCATGATGAACTGGGACAAATGTTTTCTGCTTACAACCATCTATTTAACGACATGAATGCTGTTTTCACAAAACTCCAGAGCACATCCGGCAGCATTCATAACACAATGAAAATGCTTACTGACAGTTCCGACCAGTCCAATAATAATGCTGTTCAGCTGTCAGAGCAGTCCATGTCAATCGCAACGGCTGCAGAAGAGATGAGTCAGACTATTGTAAGTGTGGCAAACAATTCATCAAGGGCCTCCGATACGTCGGAAGGCGCAAAAACAGCCGCTATGGAAGGTAAAGAAGTAGCTGACGGAGCTGTAGAGTATATTAAGAAAGTGCACAGCTCGACTCTTGATCTTTCCCAAATGGTCAAAAAACTGGACGAACGGGCCGCAGAAATCGGAAATATCGTAACGGTCATCACAGAAATCGCGGACCAGACAAACCTCCTTGCACTTAACGCGGCAATTGAAGCTGCAAGGGCGGGCGAACAGGGCAGAGGTTTCGCGGTTGTTGCAGATGAAGTAAGGAAGCTGGCAGAAAAAACAATAAAAGCTACAGCGGAAATATCAAATAAAATCAAAGCTGTCCAGTCAGAGTCGCAACAGACGGCCAGTTCTATGATCAAGGCATCCGAGGAAGTGACCAAGGCCAATGAGTATATATCCCGGGTAGGCGGCTCTCTCGACAATATTGTTAATGTGGTAGCAGAGGGAAGGGATGAAGTAACCCAGATAGCGACCTCCGTAGAGGAGCAGTCTGCAGTGTCATCAGAAATCGCATCAAATGCAGAGCAGTCCTCGGTCATTGCTGCGCAGAATCGTGATATGGCCAAAAAGATTCAGGACGAAGTCATACGGCTCAGAGAGAGTTCGGACTATCTGGCAAATTTAACGGACAGCTTTAATACAAGTCCGTAATAGTAATAGCCGGCACTCTTTACTCAGGAATTCTTACATACATTATTCACGAGAGCAGTTAACAATATCAGTGTGGGCATAAAACCCGCCCCTACAATTCAAGTTGCAAGTATCTGGCAGGGTTTTCTGATATGGTTTTTTTAATTGTGATCTCATCCAGACCCATCTGAACAAGTCTCTTCGAAGATTCACTGATCGTCAACGAACCTCCCAGGATTTTGTCTTTATCACCGGTGATGCTGTGTTCTCTTTCAGGAAGAGTCTTGGCATCCTTTACCGTATCCGAAATTACGATTATCCTGTCAGGATTTTTGGCTGAAAAAATATACTCTATCATCTCCGGGGCAATATGAAAGGGGTCTGCAATAATCTCTATATATATGTCCTTATTCATCAGGCCATAGCCTGCCAGCCCCGGTTCCCTGTGATGTATCCCCCTCATTGCATTAAAGAGATGTGTAATCCCTCGGGCACCGGCCATGTGACCCGCCTCCGCATCTGAATACATTGCATCGGAATGCCCCATGCTGGCTATGATCCCGGCATCAGAAATCTGCCTTATCAATTTTAATGCTCCCCGCATTTCAGGCGCAATCGTAATTATTTTCACCATATTCTCATAACCTTCAATGAGTTTTTCCAGGCTAAACTCATTGGGACCAAGAAAGGATGTGGCATCAAGGGCCCCGCACATTAACGGGTTAAGAAAGGGCCCCTCAAGGTGAATACCGACGATGCGGGAGGATCCGGCCTCAATACCCGTCTCGCTCTGCACTGCCATTGCTCCCCTGATAACAGCCATGTTATCCCGCATTGTTTTAATTGTCGCTGAGTAGACAGTAGGAACAATATGGGAAACACCCAGACTGCCATGTATATGCGCAATCTTAAGCACATGCTCAACAGAAGCAGAGCGTGTATCAAAGCCTCCTATCCCATGAGTATGGATATCAACGATATTCAAAACTACCCCCCTGCCATGCAGGCCTTACATTATTATCAATGCACTCATCATTGCAATCGACCAAAGCATATCCACCGGCAGCTGAAGTTCACAGGTTGAGTCAAACAGCAGGTCCGCTCTCGGCGGGAACTCATCATCGCCTCTCCAGAGTATAATTGTAACTGGAACTCTGGGAACCGGGACCAGCTTAATGGCAGCATCACCGAATAGGACTTTTTCGGCATTAAGTGTCGCACCCCTCTGGAAAAAGCCTTCCACATCGTCATTATATTTTTCAGCAATGTCATTAAGAGGGAGCACATGCGTTCCTTTCGTAAAAAGATGTCCTCCCTTGATATTGTCCGGCCTTATCAGATTTCCGGAAAGTGGAATATCTTCAGCGTTAATAAGATACCAGAGATATGTGAGACCTGCATATTCCCATAGTTTTTGAGTTAACAGACCATTTCTGTCATCATCACAGGATATGCTCTTATCTTGCACAGAAAGATATATATTCAGACCGAATGACTCCAGCACATATCGCTGCAAGCCGCTCTCGTATACCACACCAGCTTTTTTACACACACTATCAATATCAAGACCGGCAAGGCATTCCCACCCGTGTTTTTCTCCTAAGTACATGTTTGATTATACAAAATATGCTCTTCAAGGTATAGCTTGACTACATATCCTTAATCTATCGGGTTTGAAAATAGAAATACTATTTGCTATAGTTCATGACATGTCAGCTGACAAAATACAGAGCAGGACCATACTCGGCAAATGGACCGAAGATAAAATAGACAGTTTATTAAGGCAGTCATGGTCTATTGATGACATGGCTGGACGCATAGATTTTTTGTCCGCCAGGTTCACCTACTCCAAATACAAGGAAAGTACATTAATAGGGGACGCGGAAACTCCGGAAGTTTTTGTTATTAACCTCAAAGAAATCGACTGTTTCACATATATTGATTATGTCGAGGCTATGACACTGTCAAGGTCCTATGCGGAATTCAGAGAGAACCTGAGGAATATCAGGTACCGCTCAGGAATCCTTTCCTTTGAAAACAGAAACCACTTCTTCACAGACTGGCGGGAGTTCAATGCCGATATTATAGAAGATGTCACAGCGCATATAGCAGGAGATAAGGGAATTCAAATCAAAAAAACTCTGAACCTTAAAGAGGACGGGACAACGTTTCTAAGCGGAATACAGCCGGTTAATCGTCAATTGACATATATTCCCTCCCGGAAGGTTGATGATGAATTATTGGAGAAGCTGAAAACAGGTGACTTTGTCGGCATATATACCGAGACCCACGGGCTGGATGTTTCCCATGTCGGAATTATCACTATCGAAAATAAAATCCTCTACCTGAGACATGCGTCATCGGCCAGTGACTATAAAAAAGTCGTGGACCAGGATTTAAAAGACTACCTTATAAATAAGCTGGGGATTATTGTACTTAGACCTAAAGAGTAAACTCATTCAGCATCTTTCAGCTGCCGACTAAGTTTTTTTATTATTAAAACATGCTTCCTGATAAATATAGGTCCATACTAAAATCAGTATTAAGCAGACGCATGCTTGTTGCCCTTGTCATGGGATTTGCCAGCGGACTTCCACTCCTGCTAACAAAGGGGGTCCTGCAGGCATGGATGAGCAAAGAAAACATAGACCTTACCCTGATCGGGCTGACAAACCTTTTAGCCCTCCCCTATTCCATCAAATTTTTATGGGCGCCTTTCTTTGACCGCTTTACTCTCTCTTTTCTCGGCAGGAGACGGGGATGGCTGCTTACTTCTCAGATTGCACTAATGCTGTCAATAGCATTAATGGGAATCAGCAATCCCCAGAGCAGTCCGATGCTGCTTGTAATAGCAGCTCTCATGGT
>PIVU01000114.1 GCA_003354025.1 Nitrospirota bacterium | reverse complement strand
AATTCAGCAGCTCGCTCCCCAGTTTATACTTGGCATTGGCAATGTTGTATGTTGCGTCTGCCTCAAGCCCGGGGTTTTCCGTATGTAGTGACTGAGTAAATGCATCAACTGCTTCCTGATAGGAACCTTTTTGAAAGAGGGCAGTCCCCAGGTTAAAGTTTGCAATATCAGATTCGGGTGACTGTTCTTTGGCCTCCATGTACTTTTCAACAGCCTCATCAAATTTCCCCTGATCATAAAGACTATTCCCTTCCTTGACGGATTGTTCAGGGGATGCGGCATACGTCGGGTCATATCCAGCCATTAAGCAAGAGAATAATAGTATGCATGTCAATAAATATTTCATAACTCCTGACTCCTGATGGCTGAATCCTGACTACTATCTTTCCGTCTTCTCACAAACGGCTCAATGCACAGCAGAATCAGTGCGATCATCAACGGTATTTGATATCGCTCATGAAACTTCTTTACCATTATATTCTCTATCTCCCTCTTTTCCATATGGGAGAGCTTTTCCTCATAAATTGCATCCAGGCCAAACTCGGTATTGGTTGCTTTTACATAACTGCCGCCAGTATTCAGTGCTATCTCCTGCAGGGTAGATTCGTCAAGGCGTGTCTTGACTACATTGCCGCTCCTGTCCTTCAAGTAGGACCTGTTGCCTGAAGCGTCTACTACAGGAATAAGTTCACCTTCCGTTGTGCCTATGCCTATGGTAAATACTTTTATACCCTCTTCCTTTGCTTTTTGGGCCATTTCAAGCGTACTGCCTTTGTGGTCTTCTCCATCGGTGATAATGACCAGCACTTTATATTTTTTCACTCCACCCCGGAAACTATCGAGGGCGGTCTGGATAGCACTCGTGATTGACGTGCCGCCTTCCGGAATTATATTGACATCAAGCGCATCCAGTGAAAGCATGAATCCGTTGTAGTCAACAGTAAGGGGACACTGTGTAAATGCACTGCCGGCAAAGGCAATAAGACCGATCCTGTCTCCCCTGAGTTTTTTAACCAGGTCTTTAACTGCAAGCTTTGAGCGCTGTAGCCTGTTCGGTTTTACATCCTCAGCAAGCATGCTCTTGGAAGTGTCAATTGCAATAAGAATGTCGAGTCCACTCCTTTTTACGTCCTGCCACTCAAATCCCCATTGAGGACGTACGAGGGCGATCATCATAAAAAAGATAGACGCTGCAATAAGAACTGTTTTCAGCCGGTGGCCTTTTTCGTTGACGGAATAAGTTAAGTCTTTCAGTAGTTCTCTGTCTGCAAAACTTTCCATGACACTTTTCTTCTTTTTTGCAGACCACAGGAGAAATAGTATAAGCCCCATGAAAAGCCATATGTAGTGTATTGCGTGTATGTTTCCTAGTTTCATAATAAAAAAGCAGGGTTCGCTGAGAGTCGCTTCGACCTCGAACCCTTTCCTTTACGGTATCCTTCTCAGAACAGTATTTTTCAAAACCACCTCTAATAGAATGAATAATAATCCGGGAATGAGAAACAGGTGGAACAGTTCTTTATACTCAATGTATCCCGATTCTTCTATTTCAGTTTTTTCCATCTCGTCAATTTCTTTATATATGCTTCTTAAAGAGTCAGTATCGGTTGCCCTGAAGTACAGGCCCTTTGCCTTGTCAGCGATGCGCTGTAATGTCTCTTCATCTATCTCGATCTGTACGCGCCTGTACACCTTATTCCCGAACAGGTCCCTGTCGGGATATGGAGCATATCCCTTTGTCCCTGCCCCAATAGTATAGACTTTTATGCCGAGGGCGCTGGCTGCTTCTGCTGCTGTCAGAGGGGATAGCTTGCCGGCATTGTTTCTTCCGTCTGTAAGCAATATGACAACTTTGCTTTTTGCTTCGTTGTCTTTCAGTCTGTTCAGTGATGAACTTAGTCCCGACCCGATGGCTGTCCCGTCTTCAATTAATCCGATCTCCACCCTGTCGAGGTTCTGCACAAGCCAGCCGTAATCCAGAGTTAGAGGCGATACAGTGTATGCTTTTGCAGCAAATGCAATAATGCCTATCCGGTCGCTGATACGGTTTTCAATAAATTCCTTGACAACGGCCTTTACTGCTTCAAGTCTGTTGGTGCGATTGCCTTTTAATTTGAAATCTTCAGCCAGCATACTTGAGGAAGTGTCTATTGCGAGAATAATATCGATCCCTTCTGTTTCTACCCTTGACTCCTCAATCATTTGCTGGGGCCGGCATAGAGCGATTACAATCAATATAAGAGCTGCGATTCTGAACAGGACCATGCTTCTGCTCAGTTTTGTCCTGAATGTAGACTGAAGTCCTTTGACCAGTTCATTCGACGGGAAATGAAATGCCGGCCTGCTGTCTTTTTGTCTTGCAATGACTGCAAGGACAATGACTACAGGCAATAAAAGGAATAACCAGGGATTCTGAAAATTCATTTAGTTTGCTTTAGCTCCTGTTAAAGTAGTTTCTTTTGTCTGTTCAACAAGCCTTTTTGCGTGCTCAAAGCTTGACTCAATCTCTTTCTCCTGCGGGAGGTGCTTTGCGAATTTAACCATATCGCAGTGTGACAGAAATTGCCTGAGCAGGTCCTTCTGGTCTGCATTTAACTTGTTCGTGTTCCTCAAAAGGACAAGGAATTCGTCCGTTGTCATCTCAGGTGCCTGCATGGAAAAACGGTCTTCCAGGTAATGTCTGACGATGTTGGATAATTCTACGTAGTATCCCTGTATGTCGCCTTTTTGAATATAGTCTTTGTCCATTAACTGCTTTAGCGCCAACAGTGCGGTTTCATGTGCAGGCGGAGGAGTTATGGTAATTTCCTTTGATGCCTTTTTCTTTTTTAGAAAGACATAAAGCGCTGCAGCAATTGCGAGCAATGCCAGTACCGCCAGCGTAATATAGAGATACATGAAATTGGTCATGCTGTAGGGGCCTTTAATACTTCTGATGCCCGATTGCTGTTCCGATTCTTTTAAAAGACTTTGTACTGTAACGGGCAAACTCTGCGTGATAAGTTCTTCCCATTCGGGGGCACTGTTCTCTCTGTATTTAACAAGTGCGGCAGGAATTGTGAAAGTCCCAGTTTCATATATGTCCAGCATATAGGTCTGACTGTATGTTTTGCTGAATAAACCGCTTTCATCTGAAGTGAAATCCTTAACTAAAAAATCAGCCAGGTTTTCCCCGAATGAAGGCAGCTCGACTTCATAATCATTCGGCGCGTTTACCGTTATGGTGTACTCGATTTTATCTCCTATGCCTGCTGTCGTTTTATTTATGGAGGCCTGTGCAGTAACCGGCAGTTCTGCGCCGGAATTATCTGCAGCACCTGCGGGAGTGAAACATAGCAGTAATATAAATAGTATGCGGAATACGGCCCCTGTCATATCCGCCTTTCTCTCATACGGAAAAACTTGTACAGCTCTTTTGTATATGGGATATCCGTTCTGATACCAATATGGTCGACATTAACTGAGCGGAATAGACTTTCCCGCTCACCTGCTATCCTGAGAGCATTGACCCTGTACTGTTTTCTGACGGCAGCACTTGATGTATCAACGGCGAACTTCTCTCCAGTCTCCCCATCTTCCAGGTCGATAATGCCTGCATCCGGGAGGTCAAGTTCACGCGGGTCAGTGATTGACATTGCAATAATATCATGACGCTTATTTGCTATGGATAATGACTGCCTGTAGTCTTTTGCATGGAAATCGGAAATAATAAAAGATACGGTCCGCCTGTTTGCTGTTTTGCTTAAATATTCAAGTGCCCCCGTAATATCCGTGCCTTTGCCCTCGGGCTTAATATAGAGAGCTTCACGGATAATTCTCAATACATGACTCAGCCCTTTGCGCGGCGGTACAAACTTTTCTATCCTGTCGGTGAAAGCTATTAATCCGACCCGGTCATTATTCTTTATCGCTGACATTGCAAGCAGTGAACAGAGTTCAGCCGCAAGTTTACTCTTCAGTTTATTGGAAGTTCCGAAAAAAGAAGATGCCGACATATCGAGAAGGAGCATCACCGTCAGCTCTCTCTCCTCCATGAATTTCTTAATAAAAGGACTCCCGGTGCGTGCCGTCACATTCCAGTCAATAGACCGTATGTCATCCCCCGGCTGATACTCCCTGACTTCTTCAAACTCCATACCCTGACCCTTAAACACACTGTGATAATGCCCCGCAAACACATCAGTCACCATCCGGGAAGTAGTAATCTGAATCCTTCGTATATTCTGTAATAACTCTTTTGGTATCATAAATTAGTTGTCAGTTGTCAGTTGTCAGTTGTCAGTTGTCAGTTGTCAGTTGTCAGTTGTCAGTTGTTCGATGTTCGATGTTCGATGTTCATCTTTATCACGGTACTTCAACCTCTTCAAAGATCTTCTTGATAATGTCATCGGACGTCATTTCTTCCGCTTCCGCTTCATAGCTGATGATGACCCGGTGCCTTAATATGTCAGGGCCGATTGATTTTACGTCCTGTGGGGTAACATATCCTCTGCCCTGTATGAACGCATAAGCCTTGGATGCGATATTCAGAAATATAGTTGCCCTTGTTGATGCTCCATACTGAATGAGGTCCGTCAGTTCATTGAGATTGTATTTTTGCGGTTCTCTGGTTGCGAAGACGATGTCCAGTATATACTTTTCAATCTTTTCATCCATATAAATTTCATTCACGACACTTCTTGCCCGCTTTATATCTTCAGGGCTGATAACCGGCTGAACTTCAGGATTGGCGTCAGTAAAAGCCATTCTCTTCATGATTTTGTGCTCTTCTTCAATACTGGGGTACGTAATATTCAGCTTGAGCATGAACCTGTCAATCTGTGCTTCAGGCAGGGGATATGTGCCTTCCTGCTCAATCGGGTTCTGTGTGGCCAGTACAAGAAAGGGCTCGTCAAGAGGGAAGGTGTTCTCGCCAATCGTTACCTGTCTCTCCTGCATTGCTTCCAGAAGGGCGCTCTGCACTTTTGCCGGGGCCCTGTTAATTTCATCAGCGAGAATAATATTTGCGAATATCGGACCTTTTTTAATAGTGAAGCTCCCGTCCTTCGGGTTATATACAAGAGTGCCAAGCAAGTCTGCTGGAAGCAGGTCCGGTGTGAACTGCAGGCGCTGAAACTTTGTATTTATTGTCCCGGACAGAGTCTTTACAGAAAGTGTCTTTGCCAGTCCTGGAACTCCCTCTATAAGAACGTGACCGTTTGCAAGTAATGAGACTAGAAGCCTTTCAATTAGATATTTCTGTCCGACGATTACCTTTTCCATCTCAGAAACGAGGCTGTGAATAAAGGCACTTTCCTGCTTCACTTTCTCGTTTATGGCCAAAATCCCTGTGTCGGTCATAGTTTGCTGCCTCCTCTATATTTTATTTTTAATTCAAATTCGTATACTGCCGCTTCATCATCTTTCAGGTGACGATTTTTATTTTATAAAAAGACGGGTTTTTCTTTCAAGACCCTGAATTGGCTGCTAAGAAGGCAAGAAAGGATACTATCAGCCTAAAGGATCTCTGCCATGAGTGTAATCAGGCCAGACGACTGCTGATTACAGGTTCGAGGGATGATATGATTTTGCCTTTTTCAAATATAGTTACCCTGCCCGTACTTTCAGAAACTACGATGGCAACAGCACCTGTGGACCTTGTAACACCCGCAGCCGCCCTGTGACGGGAGCCAAGTCCTCTTAGCTGTTTTGTTAAGATGCTCCTGGCGTCGAGATGTCTGCCTGCAGCCATGAGCATACCGATATCAGAAATAATGAACGCACCGTCCAGCTTGGCAAGTTCTTTTATGCTTTCAACAACTTCTGATCTTGTAATGAGTCGTTCTCTTTTTGGATATCCCTTAAATGGATTGAATACGGCCTGATGGGAATGAGCAATTACTTTTTCAGTGTCGCCTATAATGAAAATAGTTCCTACCGGCTTGCCCTCTCTTCCCAGTGCGCCGATATCAAGCGCTACATCTACTACTGCCAGAACTGTTGTGAAGGCCTCATTATGCATTATGGACTTGGGATCAAAGGGAAACTCTTCAGCCCAGGACAGCGAGAGGTCATGAATGGCAATTGTATCAAGGTGGCTTTTCCCCCATGGGCCGAGTACGCATACAACGCGGCTGTCGGTCTGAATGATGCGGTCCATTACCCCGTGGAGAAAAGCGTATTTAATTCTTGAGAACCGTGTCTGGTTGCCGGACCAGCTGCGTATGATTTTTATGTTTTTTGTCCCTTGCAGAGACTCCTTGAGTTTCAGTTCGCTCGGTACTACAAGGACGATGTTCGACCTTTCAGCGAGGCCTGACTTCACAAACCATTTACAGCTTTCCAGGGTGTTCAGAAAAAGGAAGATTCCGTCACTTATTGTTTCCCGTGAAAGGTGCAGGGCATTTTCTATGAGCGTTAATCTTTGTGATTTCATGTCCTTATAAACCTTTTGTTAATAAAGTTGAATCCTGGGGGTATCATACCATAAGCACTTAAAACTAATGCAGAAAGATTACTTTAACGTTAAAAATGCCAGTGACTCAATATGAAAAGTCTGGGGAAAGAAGTCTATCATTCGAACTGATTCAAGTTCATATATTTCTGAAAGTATTTTCAGGTCCCTCGAAAAAGTTGCCGGGTTGCAGGAAATGTATACAATTTTATCGGGTGCCATTCGCAGGACTTTTTTCATTAATTTTTTCCTGAGTCCGGGCCTTGGCGGATCAAGGATAATGATATCGAACTTTTTATCTGAACTGAATTTTTCTGCTGGGGACTGCACAACAGTGTAGTTTTTTATATCGTTTGTTTCCACATTGTGTATTGCGCTTTTGATAGCGTTTTCATTGCCCTCAACTGCAGTGATCTCGGCACTGGCGGCCAGGGGTAGTGAGAAGTTGCCGGCTCCAGAGAAAAGGTCAAGTATTTTTTTCCCCTGTAAAGGCTCCAGTTTTTTGACCAGAAATTCCGCGACATCGTTGTTTACTTTCCAGTTGCACTGTACGAAGCTCGGCGGTAATATTGTGTACTTAAGATCGAGAAGGTCAAGGGTCAGGTGTGGGTCTCCGAATGCCTGAGGTTCATTTTCTCCTACGAATATATATATTCCTGCAAGCCCGCAGTCTATCAGATCTGATGCAAGTGTTGCTGCCTGGAGCTTTGTAAGCGCTTTCTTCCGTGTTATGATTTTGGCAATTAATGGCTGGATTCCGGTGATATGAAATTCCTTGATCCTGTAAGGCTTGATAATTATGTTTATCTTTGGAATCAGTTCATTGATGCCCTCGTTCATGATCAGGCATTTATCAACATTAATTACTTCATTAGTGCCTCTTTTGTGAAATCCTACACCGCCTTCGGATACGCTGAACTGGGCGCGCAGCCTGTAATGCCATGGGATGTCACGCAGAATAGGTTCTTCGAGCTCTGTTTCTATCCCGGCCAGCCTGCGAAGAGAATCCTTCAGGATTTCCTCTTTCATTTTTACCTGAACTGAATAGGGGATATGCTGGTAACGGCAGCCGCCGCATATGCCGACATACTTGCAGGGCGGTTCAACCCGTTCCGGAGATGGTTCCAGAATTTTGCTGACCTCTGCTGAAATATAGTCCTTCTTGTCATTGGCCACGCTTACTTCAACAGTTTCTCCAGGCATGGTCGGGCCGCTTATCATTACAACTTTTCCCTCGTGCCTTCCAATAAACATGCCTCTATGGGCGGGGCGTTCAACTTTTACTGTTAATTTAACGGCTGCTTCTGTTTCCATTTATTATTATTTCCTGAAATTTGAAAATGTTAAGTTTATGAAGTTTCAGACTCTGTCTTTAATGATAATTGCACGGAGTATATGGCCGAGCGGTAAAAAAGCTATATATACTAACATTTTTAATAAACGGGGATGTTGTGGAGATTAAGTATTGGGGGATTTATCAGCTTTTTTTATATATATATCATCAAGTTGTAATTTAGGGATCTATTCTATATAGTATGATCTTATACCTTTTTCTGCATAAAACAGTAATAAAATTCTAAAAGGAGTATGAGATAATGTCAGAAAATAAGCATGTTCCACTTCCCAAAGATACACCGGCGTTTTTTTGTGCAAACTGCGGTGCAGTAGCATTGGATGCCAACAACATCTGCAAGGTCCAGGGTAAAGGCAAGAAGGCTGACTGGTGCGGTACAAAGGGCGTTAAACCCCCGGCATTCTGCCATAATAAAGTACATAATGACCGCTGGCAGTGCAAGAACTGCGGGCAGATTGCTGTTAATCCGGAACTGCTTTGTGAGCCTGAAAAGATGGACTTGTCTGAATAGTAATTCAGTCACGCCGCACAAATTGCTTAATCGTACTATACTGGTGCACTCTATTGCCTCCCTTGTAAAAAGGGAGTTTTTTAAATATCAGCCTGTTTTTGTTTTGTAGAGAATGGAGTGATAGCCTGACTTATCAAACTTTATCGGCTTCGATATTGATTACTATGCTGACATCTCTGCCGACCATATAACCGCTGTTTTCCATGGGCTCGTTCCAGGTCATATCAAAGTCTTCACGGTTCACTGTTGTTTTAGCTGTAAATCCCATGCTGGTCTCACCGAAGGGGCTCTTAATAGGGCCGAAGAAATGCAGGTCAATGACTATTGGTTTAGTAATGCCTTGTATCGTCAGATTGCCTTTAACTTTACATATATTGAACCCCGTTTTATCGACTCCTGTACTCATGAACTTGATTTTCGGGAATTTTTTCTGGTTAAAAAAATCATTGCTTTTAAGGTGGGTATCTCTTTTCTTGATGCCCGTTATGATGCTGCTAACATCTACTGTAAACTCAAAGGATGTGCTTGCAATTTTGTCGGGATCAAAATATATCTGACCGGATATATTATTAAACTGTCCGTGTACATGAGCAATCATCATATGTTGAATCGAAAAAGCGGCTACAGAGTGATCAGGGTCAATTTTCCATTTAGACATACTTGTTCTCCCATAACAGGTATTAAATTTGTAATGCTGACTGTAATCTAATAAAACCAGATACAGTCAGGTTTTCATGATGAAAAAACCTGCTGTATCTGCGGTATTTCGTTGCTAGACCAGCAACTTGTTAACTCTTTCAACCTTTTCACTTGCGGCATACCCTTGCAGGATGGTCTTTGGATACTTTTTTAAGGCGTTCCCAGAATGCAGCTTCCTGCTCAAGGGTTTTCTTGCTTAAGGTTTTCTTCATCCTTTTCACCTCCTTTCATGCGGGAATTCAGTAGTGTGAACTACCTTTAAGTCAATAATAACAGCTTTTATTTTCGTGTCAAATAAAATATGTTTATCGTTGCCAGAGTATGTTGTAAGGGGCTTGAGCAGGAGGAATAGTTCTACCTATACTGAAGAAGTTCCTGGAAAACCGAGCGGTCCTCATCTGTTGTGGCTATTTCCATTGCATCTCTAACAATGTTCATGGCATCAAGGAATTTGCCGCTGCTGAACAGCGATTTTGCCAGCCCGAAATAGGCCTGGAGATTGTCCGGGGCTATTTTGACTGCTTCGTAGAATTGTGAAACCGCCTCGGAAGCGTTCCCTTCAGATAATAGCTTGCCTCCGTATCCTATAAGAGAGTTGATGAGTTCTTTTCTGGCTTCCATGGAGTCAGGGTCAATGTTCAGGGCTTCATTAAGATAACCAATTGATTCTTTGAAATTCCCTTTTTTAAACTCCGACAGGGCCCCGCCGATCAGGGCGTCAAATAAAATATTAATGACTTCCTTCTTCATTTTCAGGGGCGAAAGAGAATAAGCAGTGCGAAGGGGAGGGATGGCTTCAATCCATTTGCTGAGATTGAGCTGTGACCGGCCGAGATATAAATAGGCATTATAATATTCCGGCTCAAGCTCGATAGATTTCTCGAAATAAGGTACGGCGTCTTCGTATTTGCCCTGATTGAATAATGCGAGCCCTGTTTCAAAGGACTGTTTAGCATTACTTCCGATTAACATCCCTGCACAGGATGCAAGAAATACACATAATAGTATGAGTGCCAGCTGTTTCTTTATCATTATGACTACCCCTTATAAAGATTATATAACAAGATAAAGCCAATGGCGAACTGGTATAATTTTCAGTACCGCTTTGAGCGGCTTTTATTATGAATATATTATTGCTGGGTGATTCATTAATAGAGTATTTTGACTGGCAGGAAAGGTTTCCTGAACACCATGTCGGTAATTATGGTGTTGCAGGGGAATCAGTGGGCGGGCTGCTTTCCAGGATTGTTAGGGTAAATGAAGTCTTTCCCGATGCTGAGCGGATCTTTATTATGTCCGGGATTAACAATGTTGCAATGGATGATCTGGAGTTCATGGATTATTACAAAGCAATTCTGGAGAAACTGAAGACTTTTTATCCTGATGCAAAAATATATATACACTCCCTGCTTCCGACGCTAATAGGTTTTATATCTAATGAGTCAGTGAGAGAGATTAACCATGAGATTGAAAAGCTCTCCAGGGATTTCAATGTGGAATACGTGGATATGTACAGCAGGTTCATTGACACTGGCGGCAGTCCGATTAAGGAATACCTGCTTGATGACGGTGTGCATATAAGTCAAACAGGGTATGATGTTTGGGCGAGAGTTATTGGTACGATTATTCTTGATTCATAGATATTGAAAATTTATTGAACAGGCTTGATACAATCCGGTGAGTTCCCTACAAAGCGGCCGCACATTTTTACTCACCTTTACATGGGCCGCATGGAAAGTACATTTTGACAGCGGCTATCATTTTGTCCAGGGCTTCTTTCTGTGTTTTGCCTTTTGCAATAAAGCCGGGTATTTTGTCACTTGTTACTAACCATTTGCCGTTTTCATCCTGTGATACTGTAAATTCTTTCATT
>PIVU01000606.1 GCA_003354025.1 Nitrospirota bacterium | reverse complement strand
GCTTTATTCAGAAAGCAACTAAGTCAGGAGTGGACGGAGTAATCATACCAGACCTGATCCCGGATGAGGCAGCCGAGTTTATCTCACTGTCAAGGAAGCATGGTCTAGACACGATATTCCTGCTGGCACCAACAAGCACGGATGACAGAATCAGAAAAGTAGTTAAGGCTTCAAGCGGATTTATTTACTATGTATCGTTAACAGGCATAACCGGTTCAAACCTGACATTAGACAACAGAATGATAGCTACCCTGGATAAAATCAAAAAAGCTTCAAAAAAACCTGTAGCCGTCGGCTTCGGGATATCAACTCCAGCGGAGGCATCGGCAGTAGCTAAACTCGCTGACGGCGCAATAGTCGGCAGTGCAATAGTCAAACTTATTGCTCAGGGTAAAAACATAAGCAGTTTTGTAAGAAATTTAAAAAATGCAATATAAACGTAGGGGCGCATTGCAATACGCCCTTACATAATGCTGAAAGCTGCTAGCTGACGGCTGAGAGCTAACAAATGGCCTGGTTTAAAAAAAATAAAGATATCGCCAATAAGAAAGTTAAAGTACCTGAAGGCCTCTGGGTAAAGTGCAACTCCTGCAAAGAGATAATATACAGGCAGGAGGTAGACCGTAATCTGAAGGTAT
>PIVU01000113.1 GCA_003354025.1 Nitrospirota bacterium | reverse complement strand
GGCGGCGGAGCATGGGACAATGCAAAGAAATACATTGAAGACGGTATCTATGGCGGTAAAGGTTCTGATGCTCACAAAGCAGCAGTTACCGGTGACACTGTAGGTGACCCTTACAAAGATACAGCAGGCCCGGCGATTAACCCGATGATCAAGGTTATCAACATAGTTGCACTGCTTATCGTTCCACTTATTTAATTAAGTTTTTTCATTCCCCCTCCTTGAGGGGCAAGGGGGATGAAAATTTATGGTACAATACAGAGGCTGTTCCAATCCGGGACAGCCTCTTTTTTTTAAACAGGGCAGTATCTGGCGCGGGTGCAATCCACCGTGGTTGCCCTTTTCGGATGATGTGTAGGGGTAATTCATGAATTACCCTTGTATGTTGGATATATAGTGTTATTGTGCCAATGTTGATGATTGTGTTGCTGGCAGGGCAATTCGTGAATTGCCCCTACAAAATATTGCAGCTCCTCATGATTTAAAACAGATCGTAATAAATAATCAATATCTTATGGAACAGACTGAAAAATCAAATGACAAGAAATGGATATGGTTCCTCTTTTCCTTTAAAGGAAGAATAAACAGAAAACTCTTCTGGATGTTTAACCTTATAGTTTTTATCGGAGGTCTTTTGCTTGGAGCGTTTACTGAAATATCTCCTGATATTGATAAGGTAACAAAACCCCAGTTAATGTTCATGATCTGGATATTCTGGCCAAGTCTGGCAGTTCAGGCCAAGCGCTGGCATGACAGGGGCAAGTCAGCGTTGTGGCTCTTTCTTAATTTAACAACCGTACTAGGTCCCATTGGGTTGATAGGGCCTATATGGGCCCTCATAGAAAATGGTTTTTTGCCCGGGACTTCGGGAGACAACAGATACGGTACGGATCCTCTTGAAACGCCAATTGATTGATGATTCCTCTTGTTTTTGCTCCAACGGCCCTAATGTCATGATTTACCCGCAAAAGATATGGTTTTCAGGAGTTGCGAGTGATGATGTCCCGGTAATAATAGCAGCAGTTGAAGCAGTACTTAAAAAATAGGGTTAAACCTCTACATCATAAGGATTCTCAAACATCTCAACAAGGGCATTTGATGCATCCTGTATTTCCTTCAGCTTTTCCATCCTGTCCTCTTCAGAAGTGATTTTCCCTTCAAGCAGGTCAATAGTGCAGTTCACTATAGGCAGTATAGGTTTTTTGACTTTATCCATTATGGTTGACAGGAGTTTCTTTTTTTCATCGGTGAACTGTTTTGCAGTTATCTGGTTTCTACACTGTTCATTAAGCACATGCTGGATTTTCTTGAATGCTATGACCTGTTTTACAAGCCCGAAAAATTCATAAATATTAACGGGCTTTCTGAGAAAAGCACTGACACCCAGGTCAAAACATGCCTTGATATTACTGTCATCACTATTGCCTGTTAAAACAATAACTGAACACGGATCTGTAGGTGACAGCTCAATAGCCTGAAGGAAGTCAATTCCGCCCATTACGGGCATGTTTAAATCAAGAAGAACAAGAATAGGCTTTTCCTTGTAGTAAAGCTCAAGTCCGGTTTTACCGTTATTTGAAGTAATAATTTGATAATCATTCTCTTCAAGCATCAAACTTCTCTGAATCGAGTTAATAGCCGGCTGGTCATCGTCTATTATCAGAATCTTATTGTTCGGCATGTTTACCTCTCTAAACGTATTAAATTACTGCTAACTATATATCGGCTGAAAAATGAAAAATCTTGAATTATAAAAACGTTTTTTCGCTCTTGCTGCAGGGCAAAAAATAGGACTATGGTATCTGTACCACTCTGTGTCTGTACATGACATATTGTGAGGATGACTTTGCGTATCCTTAAAGCATGCCAGGCATTTTGTGAGTCTTTACAACTGCGGATATTATGTTTTAGACTTACCTACCGGCTATACTTATCAGAGCAATTAACATCATAATCTTAACTTTACTCATATGAAATTCAGGGAGGACCAAAAAATGACAGGATCACTACATTTAAGGGTAATAATAACCGCATTTTTATGCTTTGCATTATTAAATCTTACGGGCTGCCAGAAGGCATACTATAAGACTATGGAAAAAGTAGGATATCACAAGCGCGATATCATGGTTGATCGTGTGCAGGAAGCTCGTGACTCCCAGGAGGAAGCAAAGGACCAGTTTGCTTCGGCACTTGAAGAGTTCAGCAGTGTATTGAACTTTAAGGGGGGAGAGCTTGAGGACAAGTATAAAAAACTCAATTCTGAATATGAGGAGAGTGAAGATAAAGCCAAGGATGTCAGAAAGCGAATTGAGTCAGTAGAAAATGTTGCCGAGGCGCTATTTGAAGAGTGGAATGAGGAATTGACTCAGTACTCCAGTGATAGTATGCGTCGAAACAGTGAAAAACAGCTGAAGCAGACTAAAAGACAGTACTCTCAGCTTATAGGAGCAATGAAGCGTGCCGAGAAAAAGATTGAACCTGTTCTTTCAGCTTTCCGTGATCAGGTCCTGTTTTTGAAACACAATCTGAACGCACAGGCAATTGCTTCTCTGAAGAGTGAACTGGCTTCTGTTGAGTCTAATGTGGCTCAGCTTATCAAAGAAATGGAAGCTTCCATAGCTGAGGCCGATGAGTTTATCAAGTCAATGCCCAAATAGCCGGGCATCTGAATATAAAAAGAGAATTAAGTAAAGATAATCTTGAAAGGAATATGAAATAGAATATGAAGCCACGCATTACAGAAAAACAACTCCGGAGATTTTACAAACTGCTATCTGTTAAGATGATTGATTTTGACTGTGGGGCGATTTGTGCTCCCAAAAATGAGGGCGTACCTTACTGCTGTGATAATGTCAGTTGTGTTCCTATACTGTTTCGCGAAGAATTTAACTGGCATCAAAAGAACGGCAAATTCTGGCAACGGATGCCTCCGGTCAATAAGCGTATAAAGAAGTACATTGATGAGTCTGAAGACTACTATGTTTTTTCTAAATGTCCAGGAGTAACAGGGTGTAAAAGGACAAAGCGTTCATTAAACTGTATGATGTTTCCATTCGAACCATACGTCAATAAAGAGGGGGAGGTGCTGGGTCTTACCCAGATTGACGGAGATTCCAGTGACTGCCCGTTGACAGGAAAGCCTAAAAAGGATTTCAGCCCGTTATATATTTCCAATTCCATCAAGTTCTGGAGAGAATTATTTAAACTTTATCCTGAAGAGGAAGAACTCTATATCAACGAAACGAAAAAGCGCGAAAGAAGGGCAAAACGGCGGGGGAAGAAACTAAGGATATTCAGGGAAGGTTGAAAAATTATGGAAGAAGGAGACTTTAATGAACGTTGAGCTGATAGTTCTTTGTGATGCTGCGACTGAGTACCAGGGGAAACTGAATATACTGGGAACATTTGATGCAATATGGGCCAGAAGCATTCCGGCGGTACATCCTTTGTGTGCTGTGGCCCTGAGACTTCGTTTTTCTAAAATCGAAGAAGGGGCCCATGCGATAAAGATCAATATTATTGATGAAGACGGTAAATCAGTTATAAAGCCGCTGGAAACTAATGTGAATGTTCAATTTCAAGAGGCTGTCCTTACTTCTGTTGCAGTTAACATGATACTGAATATACAGGGTCTAAAGTTTCCCAAATATGGGGTTTATTCAATTGATCTTGCAATTGACGGCCGTCATGAGGCATCCCTTCCCCTGTATGTGAATCAAGCCCCCGGGCAAAAGGGTAACAATTGATAGTACGTAATTGCTTTGTGTAAAACGGAGACTTCAGAAATAATCAGTATGTAGTAATTGATTTATGAGTGTCTTTTTCAGGAATGTGTTTAGATGGTTCCTGGGGAATCTCGTGATAGGGTATTCGGGATATGACTTCATCTATAGTTGTAATGCCTTCTTCTACTTTTGTCCAGGCGTCTTCGAACATCGTTCTTGTGCTGGCTTCCCTTGCACATTTCCAGAGTTCATCTTCATCGGTACGACTGGAAATTAATTTCCTGAGATTTGTATTCATTACAAGCAATTCGTAAACACCTACTCTTCCTTTATATCCCGTATGATTACACTTGCTGCACCCCTCACCTTTATAAGTTTTGCTGAGTGGAGGAAGATTGAATCTTAGCAGGTCATCCGGCGGAGGTATCTTGATTTTACAGTCCGGGCATATTTTTCTAATAAGCCGTTGAGCAAGTATACCGCTCACAGCGGCTGTTACCAGGAAAGGTGCAAGACCTATATCAATAAGGCGTGTAATAGAAGATATTGTATCATTTGTATGAAGTGTGCTCAACACGAGATGGCCTGTCAGAGCTGACCTGGCGGCAATTTCCGCAGTGTCGAGGTCACGGACTTCACCTACCATCACAATATCAGGGCCCTGCCTGAGAACAGAGCGCAGTGCATTGGAAAATGTGAAGTCGATAGCCTCGTTGATCCCGACTTGAGTTATTTCTTTCAGTTTGTATTCAACCGGTTCTTCAAGGGTAATGATATTTTTTGTTTCCGATCGAACCTGAAGCAATATGGAATACAATGTTGTTGTTTTGCCGCTGCCCGTCGGGCCTGTGACGAGAAGCATTCCCTGGGGCTGGTTGAATATTTCAATAAGAGGCTTAATGATGGAGTCGGAAATACCCAGATGGCTAAGCGGAATAAGTCCTGTTGTGGAATCAAGAAGCCGTATAACGATTATTTCACCATGGATTGAAGGCAGTGTGGATATTCTAAGGTCGACAGTTTTGTTATGGAGGCGGAGAGTGCTTCTGCCGTCCTGAGGGAACCGCCTGTTTGTTATGTCGAGGTTTGATATGATTTTAATCCTCGAAATAACTGAGTCCCGTATGCGCTTGGAAAAATTATGAATATTCTTCAGATTCCCATCGATTCTATAGCGGACTTGCACATGCTGTTCTCTTGGCTCTATATGAATATCACTTGATCCGGCATTGACTGCATCGGCTATTATGTTGGTTACAAGTCTGACGATAGGAGAAGCTTCACTTTCTTTGTAGAGTGTTTGCAGGTTTACGTTTTCCTGCTCTTCACCCTGGCCTTCTTTGACAAATTCAACCTCATCGTGAGCTGGGAGTTCGCTTAGGATGTCCCAGGTTACTTCCGAAGATCCATATAACTTCTCTATACAATTAATAATGTTGCTTTCCTGTGCAACCACAACTTTTACCTTAGCGCCTGTTTGGAAGATAACATCATTGATGGTTCGCCAATCAAGCGGGTCGGCCATTGCCATTACAATCCCGTCTGCATTCTTTTCGAGGGGCAGTACATGCTTTTGTTCAGCAGTCTCTTTGCTTATAAGGTTTAAAATGTCCCTGGAGGGTGTATGTGATGCGCAGTTAATCAATGGAAGGGACAGCTGTTTTGCCAGCGTTCCGGCCATCTGCTCTTCGTTAATATATCCCAGTTCAATAAGTATTTTTCCAATTTTTTTCTTTTTCCCCCGCTGGATTAACAAAGCACTTTCAAGCTGATGCTGAGTTATGTTTCCAGCGTCAATCAGTATTTCACCTAGTTTCTTCTTTATCATTTGAAGACCTCACTATTAACAATATCAGATGTGAATTATTTGTCAACCTGAGTTGAAACGGATTGATATTAAAGGCGTTAATTATGGAAGTAATGATTGTCGATAAAAAACGGAACCTGTGGGAGCTGCGATTTATTTCAGGGCGATAATCTTTTTGGAGTTCCGGTTTGAGGAGCTTTTCTTCTTTTCAGATCTTGGTGCATGTTGATGAGGAATACGTGAAATGACCTCCCCAACAGTTGTGACACCTTCTTCAACTTTTGACCACGCGTCTTCAAACAGTGTTGTTGTGCCGTTGTTTATTGCACACTGCCATAAATCGTCTTCGTTGATGTCCTTTGTGATTAAATGCTTTAACTCCGTTCCCATGGGAAGTAATTCGTATACTCCTACCCGTCCTTTATACCCGGTGTAATTACAGGAACTGCATCCCTTTCCCTCGTAATATGAATTGAGCGGCCTGAGCTGAAGGTTGGCTATAGCATCGGGAGCCGGTACTTCAGTCTTGCACTCCGGGCATATTTTACGTACGAGCCTCTGTGCAAGAATGCCGCTGATAGCTGCTGTGACAAGAAAATATTCAAGCCCGATGTCAAGAAGCCGGATGATTGATGAGACAGTGTCATTTGTATGAAGAGTGCTTAGTACAAGGTGTCCCGTAAGGGCTGACCGTGCGGCTATTTCAGCTGTATCAAGGTCTCTGATTTCACCGACCATAATAATGTCAGGGTCCTGCCGAAGTACCGAACGGAGAGCGCTGGAGAATGATAACCCGATCCCTTCATTAATACCTACCTGGGTAATATCCTGCAGTTTATATTCAACGGGCTCCTCAAGGGTAATAATGTTTTTTGATTCGTTGCGCAGCTGCTGAAGAACTGAATAGAGAGATGTTGTTTTTCCGCTTCCTGTCGGTCCAGTGACTAACAGCATTCCCTGAGGTTCGTTGATTATATTAATAAGGGTTTTGATGATTTGGTCATTGATTCCCAGCTGACTCAGGGGAATAAGTCCGGACGTCGGGTCAAGAAGGCGAATAACAATTTTTTCTCCATTAACCGAAGGAAGTGTAGATATTCTGAGGTCAACGGTTTTGTCTTTGAGTTTTAGAGCGCTTCTTCCGTCCTGGGGGAGTCTCCTGTTTGTGATATCGAGGTTAGATATTATTTTAACTCTTGAAATAACGGAATTATGTATGTACTTGGAGTAGTTGTGAATATTGTGCAGCTCTCCATCCATTCTATATCTTACCTGTACATACTTGTCCCTGGGCTCAATATGAATATCGCTGGCATTTGCATTCACCGCGTCTGCAATAAGCATGGTAACCAGTTTGACTATGGGAGGCGCTTCACTCTCTTTGAAGAGGGACTGCAGACTGATGGTCTGCTTTTCATCCTCAACTATTTCATCTTTAACGAATTCAGCTTCCTCGTAAGCAGGGATTTCGTTCAGAATGTCCCAAGTATACTGAGAGTCTCCGTAGAACTGTTCGATACTCTCAAGGATGTTGCTTTCACAGGCAACTGCTATATCTATTTTCAGGCTTGATTTAAAGGAAATGTCGTCAATTGTCCGCCAGTCCAGAGGGTTTGCCATTGCAAGAAGAATCCTGTTGTCCAGCAGTTGCAGAGGCAGGATGATTTTGTGTTCAGCAACATCTTTAGGTACGTGAAGCAGTATGTTTTTTGTAGGTGAGTATTGCTTGCAGTCAACAATCGGCATGGAAAGCTGCGCTGCCAGTGTTTCAGCCAGCTGCAATTCATCTGCGTAACCAAGCTCAAGGAGTATTTTTCCTATCCTTTTATTTTGACCCTTTTGGAGACTGAGGGCATTGTCGAGCTGTTCCGGTGTAATGAGTCCAGCTTCGATAAGCGTTTCACCAAATTTCTTTTTTCTTATATTAACTTTCATTCTGTACCCTGTTGAAATGGTCTGCTGTCCGCATCATATACTTAATAACTTATCGGAAACTTATTCCCTAATCTTAAGGTCGGGAATGTATAAGGTAAAGTACTGCTACTAAGGTAACTGATTGAAAAATAGGCTATTAATAAGCCAGGGTAACTTGCGAAAACTTTGTTTACAAGGAGTTACGTCCAGTGCTATTTGGGAAACTCTGCATAATCCCGGGAAGTTTACATGCTGCATTTGCTGCAAGTGTGATTATGGTATTATCTTGTGGAAATAGTATATAATTACTGGCGTCGTCTTCAATCTGTTTGCTTCCTGTCTTATTCTCCGATGGCCAAGAAATACAGGGTTGTACTCTATGATGATAAATGACTAAATTACTATATAATTGAGAGGTATTATGAAACGTGAAGATATAAGAAATATTGCGATTATTGCCCATGTTGATCATGGCAAGACAACCCTTGTTGACGGGATGCTCCAGCAGGCCGGAATTTTCCGTGAGAATGAAAAGGTCCGGGAAAGGGTCATGGACAGCAATGACCTGGAACGTGAGAAGGGCATAACAATAATGGCAAAAAACACGGCAGTTCAGTATAACGGAGTTAAAATCAACATAGTCGATACTCCGGGCCATGCTGACTTCGGAGGTGAAGTTGAGCGGACTATGAAGATGTCTGATGGTGTTCTTCTGCTAGTTGACTCTTCTGAGGGTCCATTGCCGCAGACCAGATTTGTACTGAAGAAAGCACTGGAACTTAACCTCCCTCCGATTCTGGTCATCAACAAGATTGACAGACCTGATGCAAGAATCCAGGAAGTGCTGAATGAAGTATATGATCTATTTATTGACCTGGATGCTACAGAGGAGCAGCTTGAGTTTCCTATTGTTTATACAATTGCTAAGGACGGCATAGCAAAGATGAATCTCGATGATGAATCAGAGGATTTACGACCTCTCCTGGACCTGATTATTGATACTGTTAATCCGCCCGAAGGAGACAGTGAAGGTCTATTGCAGTTACTGGTTATGAACATAGATTACAACGATTATGTCGGCAGGCTTGCAATCGGCAGGATTTTTGCGGGAACAATAAAAGTCGGCGATCATGTGGCTGTGATTAATGACACTGAAGATGCGGTCAAGACAAAGATATCATCAATGTATACCTTTGATGGACTTGGACGTTCTGATGCGAAAGAGGCATCGGTGGGCGATATTGTTGCTCTTGCAGGGATTGAAGGGATTAATATAGGTGATACAATTACGGACATTGAAAATCCGAAGCCTCTGCCAAGGATAAAAGTTGATGAACCTACTATATCGATGGTTTTTTCTATCAACAATTCCCCTTTTGCCGGGCAGGACGGTAAACATGTCACATCAAGAAAACTTAGAGAGAGGCTTGAAAAAGAGCTGCTATATAATGTTTCGATCCGTGTCGATTTAAGTCAGGCTGATTCGTTCAGAGTTATGGGAAGAGGAGAACTGCAGCTTGCAATACTCATTGAAATGATGAGGAGGGAAGGGTACGAACTTTCTGTTTCAATGCCTGAAACTATCACCAAGGAGATAGACGGGAAAAAACATGAGCCCATGGAGCTGCTTGTTATTGATGTGCCTGAGGAATTTGTAGGAGTAGTAACTCAGGCAACGGGCACAAGGAAGGGCAAAATGAAGAATATGCAGAATAACGGCAGCGGCAGAGTGAGGCTTGAATTCAGAATACCATCGCGGGGCCTGATCGGCTACCGTTCACAATTTCTCACTGACACTCGTGGAACAGGTCTTATGAACCATCTTTTTGATGGATATGAACCCTGGCACGGACACATGTCAAAGAGACTGTCCGGTGTGCTAGTTGCAGACAGGAAAGGAAAGTCCACCCCCTACGCTCTTCATCACCTTCAGCCCAGAGGAGTGCTTTTTATAAAAGAAAATACACAGGTATATGAGGGGATGATAATTGGAGAAAATGCCAGGGACAATGACCTGGATGTTAATGTTGTAAAGGAAAAGAAACAAACAAATATGCGTGCCTCCGGCTCTGATGAATCGCTTCAGCTTTTCCCTCCAAAGATCCATACGCTTGAGCAGTCGCTCGAATTTATAAAGGAAGACGAACTGGTCGAGATAACGCCTGAGTCTATACGGCTGAGAAAGAAAGTTCTTGAATCGAACAAAAGGCCCAAGTGGAAGAAATGAGCAGCCTGCCCGGTTTGAGCTTTATTAGTTAAGAATATCAGTGTAACCGGCAGGCCGTCGATTCATTTATTGTGATAGTACTTGTGTTTGGTATTTCAGTCTTCTTTGACTATTATTTCAGGCCCAAGCTTTCCTTTCAATAATTCAATGCCTCTCTTGTCTGAGAAGTCAGCGGGAGTGTATTCATTTGATGATTTTTTTTCGTTTAAGAGGCCAAGGCGTTGATATGCTTCGGCAACCAGTTCACTGCAGAACAAGCTCGACAAATCTTCTTCATTGTGGCCAAAGGGGCCGTCATATGCTGCTTTAATAAGTTCAAGAGTACTTTTCTCATAGTCTCTGCCTGAGACTTCACGGCGCAATTGCATTAAGTCCTTTACGTTGTTTGCATTGAATTGGACACCTTTTAGTTGTCTGACGGCAATATCACCTTTGTATTTATTTACTCTGGAGCTTAAGGGCACCAGTTGAACGCCTTTTTTGGGTTTCTGTTGATCAAGGTCAGCGACGTTACTAAGTGTCGTTGATTCCCAAATAGTAACGAAGTCATATTTATCCAGGCTTAATATCATCCCTACATGCGACCACCTGCTTAATGTACCCCACTTGATACCTGCACTAATTCCACCTTTACCGGAAAACAGGACGATGTCCCCGGTTTTTAGCTCATCACGTATTTTGCTGTACTTTTTGGTTTTAATAACTTTTTTACCCATTTTTGCTCCTTTCTTTAATGACAGAATGTTATTGTTGTATTGCGAGAGCCCGGCTTATATTAAAAAGCTCTCAACCCCTAATCCCGGTCTTTATCAATTCTAAAGGTCTCCACAAAAGGGAGATGGTCTGAAACATTATCTTTAAATGTATTCTGTAACACGGGATAAGAGATTCAACATGTCCCGATGGGAAATTATATACTTCCCGGATGTAAATCGTAAAGAGAAAAATGCCAAGCCGGGGGGGATGAATAAGGCTCAGGGAAATTTGAAGAGGTTGAAAAGAAAATGCCTGGCATCAGGGAAGATATTCGTATGTATTTGCCCGGACCCGCATGCCGGGTGGTGTGGACTTACTATTACCCACAAGTTCATGACTGCATTGCCAACTCCCAACCTTGAGCAAGATCCACAAGTCGTTTCCAACCTCTCCACAAGGAGATGGTGCCTGGCGGCCCATCATTTTTTCGGGCCAGATAGCCACCGAGCTTTGCAATCAAGACGATGACGTCCCCGATGGG
>PIVU01000112.1 GCA_003354025.1 Nitrospirota bacterium | reverse complement strand
CGTCCCTTTATTGTCGGGACTGTTAAACATCCCCCTGGCATCAGGCCCCCGATGGGTCATGAGATCCATCATGCCGCTTACTTCTGTTTTACTGTTTTTATTCCATATTCCTGATATTCCGCACATAATTTATTTAGTGTCCTTTGTACGGGCGGGTTTGAAACCCGCCCCTACTATTTTTTAATTTCAAAAACTCCTACTAGCCCGTGCCCCACACCGTCACCTGCCTGAAGCTCCATTTCGAGTTTTCTCAGTGCATAGGCAAGCTGCGGTTCAATAATATTTGCCCTGCTGTCTCCGGGAAGACCGCCTGTTGATTTGACCACCTTCTCCATTGTCTGCACAGCCTGTTTAAGCGGTTCAGGATAAAAGTGGTAGATATCAGAACCGCATTCAGTGTTTACCGTTTCATCTCCGAAGTTCGCGAGAAATTCAATTGTATGATTTACGAGAGTGTTCCAGCTGGAGGAAAATTTGTCGAAGAACCTATTTAGTTCACGAAAACCTTCTCTTGGCACATAATCCACAATTAGCGTATTAAGATCCGTACGAAGGTTTGGTTCCAGCAGAGAGTTTACCGCTTCCCTTAAAGGAGGGCAATTCCTGTTGTACTCAGCAGTATCAATGTGCCGGCCTACAAATATCGACCGGTCAAAAAATTTCTTTACTTTGATTTCAACACCTGAGCGTTTGCTTGCATCATTGATGATTGCAGTTGCCCCTTCCCGGCATATGAGCTTCAGAGGAAATGATTGTATATCAGCTGCGGCCCTTTCCTCGGGCGGATATATATATGAAATCCTATAATCCATAAACTGCTCTTTTCTGTCAGCAGACCAGAGGTCCTGCCATTCATAGGAAAAACGTCCCAGCCAGTCTATAATCAGAATTGCATCATTTTCTGAATGTTCGGCAATATCACTTATAAGTGCGGCCGTCTGATCAGCCGTAAAATGGGAAATGGTCCCGTATGATGTGAAGTATACATCGAAGGGCTTACTGTTGGTAAAAGATGAATCAAAACAGTCCCCGCACTCAAAAACTACTTTACTATTGTGAGAATGCTGCTCGCGCGCCTGTTCAATAAGATCGGGGTTTATATCAATCCCCCTGTAGAATCCGAGCTGCTCCGGATTGATCAGATCTACGGCGTATTCATAAATACCCACATCCTTGGCAGTAATGCCCATCAGGAGATCATAGCCGTCTCCGCCACCGCAGCCTACATCAAGTATCCGCAAACGTTCAAGCCGCTCCGTCTTTCTGTCCATTGCCTCTTTAAGGTAAGGCCGTATAAAAAGCCTCGTTACCTCGTCCTCCCAGAAACGGCGTACATTGTCATACTTTCCGTTAAGTCCGGTCTTCTTGATGTACTGCCCCGAGTTTACGGCAGCAGAATAGGGCTTGCGTGTGTCGTCAGTTGTTTCGTCTATTTTTTCGTTCATTGTATCCTCTTGGTTATTTTAAAACAGGGTTCAAGGATTCGAGGGGTCTAGGGTTCGAGTGAAAGACATTCCTTTCAGTTCACTTGAACCCTTGGATCCTTGGACCCTTGAATCCTTTCTTTACGCATTTGCATTTGTAAAATCAACGGCCTGGAATGCATCAGCACAATGCACATCCGCACCTATCTTCTCAGTAAATTCAGGAGAAGTCGGTGCTCCTCCTATGAGCACTTTAACATTGTCTCTCAGGCCCTTTGTCTTCAGGCCTTCAATAACATTAGGCATCTCACGCATTGTTGTTGTAAGCAGGGCGGACATTCCCAGAAAATCAGGTTTATGCGTCTCAACGGCACTGATGATTTTGTCAGTCGGCACGTCCGTACCCATATCAACTATTTCAAAGCCCGAACCCTTCAGCATGATCGAGACAATGTTCTTTCCTATATCATGGAGATCGCCCTTAACTGTTACGATAAGGAACTTTCCTTTGCTCTTTACCCCTGCATTTTCAAGATGGGGTGACAGAATGTCCATAGCCTGTCCTACTGCCTCGGCAGCTGCAAGCATGTCCGGGATCAAATACATCCCGCTCTCAAAACGCTCACCCACAATGTTCATACCGCCTGTCAGACCTTCTACTATAAGGGTCTTAATATCTGTTCCATCAGCAAGGGCCTTTTCTACGAGTTCAACTGTTGCGGGTTTACCTTCAAAACCCTCATCGAACCCTTCATCATCACTGGTCACCCTGCCCTGAATAACATTTGTCTTTATATCATTAATTAGTTCTGTGCTGTCCATTTTTCCTCCTTAAATTAATAAAGGGTCCAAGGGGTCAAGGATTCCAGGGGTCAAGTGAACTACAAAGAATCTTTTCACTCGAACCCTTGAACCCTCGGACCCTCGAATCCTAGTTCTTTATTTGTTCAATATCCCCGGCACTTCCTCAAGTATTCTTTTCTGAATATCATCATCAAGAGAATTTACCGGTCTTGACAGAATTTCCTCCAGTCTTGCCAGGGCCTTTTCTATGATCCCGGCACTACCATCGCCCTCAAAGGGATAGTGGGAGTAAATGCTTCCGTCCCTGAGGCCTCTCCGTGTAAACCGCGCATAAAGTTTCTGCCTCGAATTAAATACCTTTGTTATCTGTCCCATTGCCGTCTCTATATCATCCTCAGCCATTTTCGGAGTGCCCAGGAACTTCTTTATCATCCCTATATGCTGGTTGTCCAGCACTGCCTGTGCCGGGCAGAATATGTTCGTCCTGTCGAGCAGACCGAATGCATAATGTATATACTGAGCACCGGACATGGCGATCGGGATATGGGTGAACATCTTTTCTATGGTCGCCTGCATGCCGGGGACCGAACTGTCTCCTACACCAGCGGTTGAATAACAGGGGACTCTGTAATACCTTGCCATCTGAACACAGTCCAGGTTGTACTGGTTAAACTCGGGCGCTCCATACATATCATGCAGATTATCCATCCTGGCCCTAACAGGCACGCTCCCGAAAATTACGGGTGCGCCGGGATTCACCATCTGCGAAAGTGCGATACCCGAAAGAATCTCCGCATTAATCTGGGCCACCATGCCTGCTTCCTGTATCGGGGCAGTAGAGCCGCCCTGGGGAGAACTTGAAACTACAAAGGGCAAGCTGCGTTTAGAGAATTCAATAAGCTTCTGCGTGGCATCATCCACCATCTCCAGCGGGCTCTTTACCGTACAGGTGATAAATGAGAGTACGGGATTTTCCTTCAGTGCCTCGGGACCACCGACTATTATCTCGGCCATCTTTACTATATTATCGAGCTGGTCAAGGCTTGTAAGACCGGCCATCACATGTTTACTTGTATTGTTCAGGGAGTGATAGAATTTATTTACGTCATGGTTATCCTCGGTTATTTCTTCATCCTGTATATTTACAGGACGGATAAAAAAGTCGAGATTTTCAAGCTGTTCTGCAAGCCTTGCCGCAGTGCAAAGCCTTTCTATATTGCCTCTCTTCTGGGTATATACAGCGACCTGCTTTTTCTTTGACGGGTCCTTCTCACTCACGAATGTCTCCATGTGGGCATCGAGCCATATGTTTGTTTCAGAACCACTGCCAAAATAAATCCGGGGAGTATCAGCATCAAGGATAAGCCGGTTCTCAGGATTACGTGCACCAAGTACGACTTTAGACGGGGCCTTTGATACTGCCTCTTTTAAAACATTGGCCGGTATTTTTACTAACCATGAACGCTCATCGTGTTTGCTGACGGTACAGCCGTTCTTACTGAATATGTCCACGGCCTCTTCGTTAAAACATTGAAGGCCCAGGTTTTCAAGGATGTCCTTGGAGGCTTTGTCTAATATTTGTATCTCGTCATCAGAGAGCCTTTTGAAAGGATCTCGTACTATAACTCCATCTCTGAATTGTTCTGACATTCTTGCTCCTTAATATTATATCCGTACGGGCGGGTTTGAAACCCGCCCCTACAGTTATTTACCGTTCATATTTCTGACTGCGCGGGAATATTTCCTGCAGTGTCTGTCTCTACCCATAACTGTTTCTCCCGCCTTTATTGCCAGCATAAATTCCGCATTTAACGGGTTCACAAGCAGGGCATCAACAGAAAGGTACTGGGCCATGTGGATCAATGCCTGATTTATCAGAGTTCTTTTCTGAAGTCCAAATGAGATATTACTAACGGCCAGCACTGTTTTGGCCTGAGGAAACTCCTCTTTAATACCTTTCAATGTTTCAAGCGTTGTTCCTCCCTGTTTAATATCTGTACTGACAGGCATCACAAGGGGGTCAAAAAATATATTCTCAACAGGTACGTTATGGGTTTCACAACCCTTTATGACTTTTTCACAAGCCTTGAGTCTAGTTGCAGAGTCAGTAGCGATACCCCCCTCATCCATTGCAAGAGCAATAACAGGGAGTCCGTACTCAGCTGCAAGAGGTAGTACTTCCGCGATGTTTTTTTCAGTCGCCTTAACCGAGTTAATGAGCCCGATCTTTTCACCCCCGGCTTCAAGTCCGGCCTTCAGAACTGCAGTGTCCGCGCTGTCAACGCAGAGTTTTATATCTACCTTTGCCATGACAAGTTCTATTAGCCATTTCATATCATTAATTTCATCTTCAGCCGTGCCGGCTCCTGTTGCAACGTTAACATCAATAATATTTGCACCCGCCTGTTCCTGTCTTACGGCCAGGTCTTCAAGGGCGGTACCGTCATGGTTTACGATCAGGTCTTTTATCCTGGGGATAGTCGCGTTTATATTTTCACCAATAATTATCATAGTGAAAAACCAGGGTTCGAGGATTCAAGGATTCGAGGGTTCGAGGGTTTAGCATTCAAAAATATATATTGCTTATTCATTATTTATTAAGCCTCTTTAAGTAGTTAGTCGTTTTATTTTCACTAGAATCCTTGGACCCTTTCCGCCTCGGCGGATTCGCCTGAGGCGAAGAATCCTCGAACCCTGTCTTTAAATTACTTCTTTATCAATTCCTTTAATCTGGGATCTAATTTGGTCCATTATTTCTGAGGCAGGTACAGGAAGTGCCGGCGCACCCAGTATTTCTTCAACCCGCTGCATGGCTTTTTTACGGGTATCGGGAGAGCCGTTATTCAACCACTCCTTGCGTGTGCTGCGATCGCTTATTTTGGGGTGGAACTGCTCTTTCCGCATAAATTTGCGGGTGTGTCTTGAAGAAACATAATGTCCCCCGGGACCTATCTTTTTCATAACATCAAAAGCCAGGGTATCGGGCGTTATCTCAATACCTTTTAATACCCTTTTGGTCATACCCAGTATTTCATCATCTATAACATATTTTTCAAGGCTTGCCGTTAAACAGAATTCCAGCAGTCCCGCTGCATCATGGATATAATTTCCTCCGGCCATAGCAACAAGCAGGTTTGTGATTGCAGACTCATATCCAGCCTGTGCATCCAGTGTCTTTGAATCGGACATTCCTGCGGTGGCATAGATAGGCAGATTATAGCTGTTTGCCAGCTGTGATGCCGCTGCATTCATAAGCCCCATCTCTACGGCGCCGCTCAGGTACTTCAGGTCCTTCATGTCCGATATGCTCGATATGCAGCCGTAAAAAACAGGGGAACCTGGATTGGCCAGCTGTGTGAGCATGACTCCTGCTAACGTATCAACATTTTGCACTACAAGGTTTCCTGCCAGAGTTACGGGAGATGTGGAACCGCAAAGCGGCTCAACTGGAGTAATGACCGGAATGCCTGCCCTGCATACCTCCAGAGTCAGTTTACTATATTGGTCATCAAGCACAAAGGGGCTGATCCCGCAGCATGTGACAAAAGAAACAAGGGGCCTTTTTCTTAACAATTGCGGAGAACCGGCTATCATTTCGGCCATCCTGATTACTTCCCTGATTCCCTCAATTGAATAACACCCTCCGGTCACATGTTTGCTCTGATAGCTCAGCGCAGCGCCGAAACGGTTAACGTCAATATGTTCATCGGGAACTTCCGATGGAAGAACAGGAAGCATAAAAAAGTCTATATTGGTCAATTGGTCTACCACACGTGCAATGTCTTTTAAATCCTTCAGAGTTGCTTTCCTGCGGTCGTCCTTTCCGGGATCCATAACATAAAGCGCTGTACCGCCTGTACCGGCGTATACGTTTGTACCGCCTACATCCAGCGTATGTTCCGGCTTTTGGCCATAGAGAGTAATAACAGGAGGAGCAGTCGAAATAAGGTCCATGACCGTCTCCTGATCAAGTTTAATAATGTTGCTCTCACGGTCTGCCGAACTTGCCACGCGGGAAAACATTTCAAAGGCTTCTTTGTTCTGCACCTTGATCCCTATTTCGGAAAAAACCTTCATGGATGATTCATGCAGGGAATGTATGTCTTCTTCACTTAAAGGCTTATACCTGGTTCCGGCAAAACCCTTTAGTTTATTTAAAGAAATGTTTGTTTTGTCTATACTGACTGTACTCATCTATAACACCGTCCTTATACTCTTCGTGCGACACATGTATGCATACCACATCGCCTGCACGGATTTGTTTCATCTTTATCAACAAGCTCACTGCTGCCAATACCGAACACCCCTGATACGGATTTTCTGGGTGCCATCAAATAACTCTCATTAAGATCAACATCAATCAGGTCATTTTCGAGAACACTGAAGACTTTCTCCTGTTCATTTATCTTCCAGTCACAGTAGCCGGGGCTAAACCTGAGTGTAGTCCTCTGGTTCTTCTTTTTGACTGTTGAGTCCATTTTATTCTGAAAATCCTCTACAGTCGCCTCAACTGCAGCAGACCCTATCGCATCATATATATAGGCATCAGAAAGCTTTTTTTCTTTCAGCGATGAACTGATTACATCATCTACCTGCTCACCTAATGTGGCGAGAAAAAATGTAATCCGGTCACACTTTTTAAAAGTCTTTGATATTTTGGCACTTTTAAGCTCTACATCACCTTCAAGAGTCACAGTGCTGCCTTCTATTTTCCGGATCTTCTTTGTTGTGTAAAGAACTTTAGGCCGCATCATTTTCTCAAGACCGGCAATCTGCTTATCAATCTTCTTCGAAAGCCTGCCCGATACCCCTTTGTCTTTCTGGCCGAGCAAACGGAATACTCTTTCCTTACTGATAACAGGCCTTGTGTCGTCAACTATCTTCATAATAACTCCTATCACTTCAATTGCAAATCTGGAAGTCACGAAACGTTTATTATACTAAATACCCAGATATAATTCAGGATAATAGCTAACTGCTTAATAAATAACGTTTCACATTCACTTCCATATGCAACTCGTCTGACGAATTTGTTTATCATGCTAATGATTTTGATATACCATTCATACTATTTCAGAGATATTTCATTAGATTAATAACAATTAGTAATAAAGTTCCATCAATAATGTACAATAAAACTTATCATACTAAGTAAATAATTACTTATACTAAATACGTTGTGCTATTTCAGGGCACAGGAGACTATAAAATGGAAGAAAACATAAATTATGAAGAGAGCATATTATTAAGCGTGCGAAGGATAATGCGTGCAATCGATATGCATTCATCATACCTTGCCCGTCAATACGGCTTAACATCGCCGCAGCTTATATGTTTAAAGAAACTTTCCGGGGAGAAGGAATTGACCCCAGGCGGACTTGCAAAGGAAGTACATCTCAGCCATGCAACCGTCACAGGAATTATCAACCGGCTTGAGAAAAAGGGCCTTGTGCAGAGGACCCGCAGCACTGCTGACGGACGGAGTTACTTAATACGATTAACCGATTCCGGCTTGTCCATGATTAAGTCTGCGCCCTCGATGCTGCAAGACCAGTTCATGCATGAGCTTTCCAAACTCGCTGAATGGGAAAAGACCATGATACTGTCCTCCCTTCAAAGAATCACCTCTATTCTTAATGTAGAATCTATCGATGCAGCTCCGGTGATGACAACAGGCCCTGTTGAAGCCCCTGTTGAAACAATTACAGAACTTCTTTCCGTGGATAGTAACGATGTAGAGAATCAACTAACTGCAGAGAAATAAATTGTAATTCGTAATTGATAATTAGCAATTAGAGTACTAGGCACCTATTTTTTTTGATTTCATTTTCAGCAGCGCTGCCCGTTCACGGCGGAGTTGTTTTTTATTAACAGATTTTGTCCGGGGTTTGTTTTGTTTGATACGCGGCGCAGCAAGATCATTTTCACTCTTCCAGCCGATACGGTCAAGAAAGTCCTGATACGTTCCATCAAACAAAGTTACTTTCCCGTCATCAAAAACTATCAGACGCGTAGCCAGCGAGTGAAGCATCATTTCACTGTGAGTTACTATAATTACTGAGCCGTCAAAAGCATCTATTGCCTCAGCCAGGGAATCATTGGATTCCATATCGAGATGGTTTGTGGGCTCATCAAGCATGAGCATATTGGAAGGGCTGACTAACAGCTTGCCCAGCAGCACACGGCTCTTTTCCCCTCCCGAAAGGACACTTATCTTTTTTAAAGCATTGTCCCCCGAGAACATCATAGTGCCGCATATTTTGCGGGTCGCCCCACGGTTGCCGTCGGGATGAACATCCATAATCTCTTCTTCAATAGTCTTGTGGGGACTAAGTCGGTTAATATTAGTCTGGCCAAAGTAGGCCATCTGCAGTTGATTATGATGACTGACAGTGCCGTCCTTAAGCTTAATCTCTTTTGCAAGCAGATTCAGCAGTGTAGTTTTCCCCTTACCGTTTTTACCGATAATTGCTATGCGGTCCCTCTTTCCTACTGAAAAGCTCAATCCATTAATCAATGTCAGGCTATCATTATCAAAAGAAAAAGAGAGGTCATTCACTTCCATAAGCTGTTTCCCTGTAAAGGGCGCTGATTTGAACGCGAAATCAAGGTTCCTTATATCTACTAATTTTTCAAGATGATCTTTTTTCTGCAAAGCCTTTACCCTCGACTGAACAGCCGATGCCTTACTTGCTTTTGCTCTGAACCTGTTTATGAAATCCTCGGTTTCCTTGCGTTTTTTATTATCATTTACCCTGGTCTTTTCGTGTATCTCTTCCTCCAGCAGCAACTGCTGATATAACTTTTCAGTCGGGCCGGCTTCCTTCCGCATATTGCACCGGTGTATGGCCATAGTATGAGTAGTCACACCGTCCATGAATTCACGGTCATGGGTAATAATTATGAGTTCCTTTTTCCAGTCCCGCAAAAACTGTGTAAGCCAGCGAAGAGAAAGAATATCAAGGTAGTTGGTAGGCTCATCAAGCAGGAGCAGGTTAGGGTCTGACACAAGTACTTTTGCAAGGTTTAAACGGACCTGATATCCCCCTGATAAATCCATTGGATTAGAATTGAATTCCTCCAGGGTAAACCCGAGTCCCATGAGAATAATTTCCGCCTTATATGTCTCATCAATACCGTCCTCACTGTCCTTGAGACTCAGACATGCCTCTTTCAGCACAGTGTCCCCGGCAAAGCTGATATGCTGTGACAGATGGCCTATCTTATATCCTTTGGGAATATTGATGCTTCCTGAATCAGGATGCTCCTGCCCCAATATCATTTTAAAAATAGTGGTTTTTCCATGCCCGTTTCTGCCGACCAGGCCTACACGTTCACCGGGATTGAGAATAAAACCGGCCTTCTCAAATATTACCTGCCGTCCATAACATTTATCTAAGTTGTTTACCTGAATCATTTATATACCTTTATACGTTGAACAGAAAATGCATAACATCGCCGTTGCTGACAACATACTCCTTGCCTTCTGTGCGGAGTTTGCCGGCAGTGCGTGCTCCCGATTCTCCTTCATGCAGAATATAATCGTCATAGGCAATAACCTCTGCCCGGATAAAGCCGCGTTCAAAGTCATCATGAATTACTGATGCGGCCTTCGGAGCTTTCCATCCCCGCTCAACCGTCCATGCACGGACCTCTTTAACACCGGCTGTAAAATAACTGATCAGACCGAGCGCGTTATAACCTTTCTGAATAATAAGGTCGAGACCGCCCTGAGAAGCGCCGAGCGCTTCAAGAAATTCATTGCGCTCCTCATCACTCATCCCGGACATCTCCTCCTCGATCTTTGCACAGATCTTTACGGACTCTGAATTACGCTCCGCTGCAAACTTCTGAACAGCCTTAACATGTTCGTTATCTTCAGCAAGGCCGTCTTCATCAACATTGGCAGCGTATATCATCGGCTTTAAAGTAATGAGACGCATGTCTTTTGTCAGCTCCAGAAACGTATCGGATTCACGCTCGTCAAAACTGGCGGCAGGATTGCCGTCACTAAGGTGATCAAGCACCCTCCCTGCCATATCGAGCTGCGGCTTAATTTTTTTATCGCCCCTTGCTTGTTTATCAAGGCGGGTTATTTTGTTTTCGAGCAACTGAATATCTGCAAGTACCAGCTCTGTATTTATAACTTCAATATCCCGCAGCGGATCAACTGAGCCGTCAACGTGGATTATAGATTCGCTTTCAAAACATCGAACAACATGAACGATCGCTGAAGTTTCCCTTATATGCGAAAGGAACTGGTTGCCGAGCCCTTCGCCCTTTGAAGCACCCCTTACCAGACCGGCAATGTCGGTAAATTCCACAATCGCATTTTGTACTTTCTGCGGCTTTACAATATCCGACAATTGATCAAGGCGCTTGTCTGAAACCATGACAATTGCATTGTTAGGCTCTACAGTACAGAACGGATAATTTGCCGCAGCTGCATTTTGTGCTTTTGTGAGAGCATTAAAGAGTGTCGATTTCCCAACATTGGGAAGACCTACGATACCTATACTTAAACCCATGTTTTTCTCCTGTTAATAGTCTGTGTATTGCCGCATTGAAAGTAGGAAGAAGATAATGTTACTAGCGAGGCATCAAACGAGGTTTCAGTGTACTTATTAAAACTAAAACATGCTGCTGCTCAGAATTTTTCAATCGTTCCTATAAAGTTTCCATCAATCAGCTAAAGTCA
>PIVU01000335.1 GCA_003354025.1 Nitrospirota bacterium | reverse complement strand
CTCGCAAAGTTTGACCACAAAAACACGAAGGACCCTGAAGGACTGTATCAATTCTTTTTTCGTGTTGTTGAGTTTCTTATTGATATGGGTTTCCACGGATTCCGCTGTGATGCGGCATACCAGCTTCCTCGTGCACTATGGGAACGCCTTATAAAAGAAACAAAGGCAAAGTATCCTGATACGCTTTTCTTTGCCGAAACTCTGGGCTGCTCTTCCGATCAGACCAGAAAGACGGCAAGCGCCGGTTTTGACTACATATTCAACAGCTCCAAGTGGTGGGACTATAAAGGGGCCTGGCTGCTTGAACAGTATAACCTGACACGGGACACCGCTCCTTCAGTCAGTTTCCCGGACAGCCATGACACACTGCGTCTAATGAAAGAACTGGATGGTAATGTCGAAGGGGTAAAGCAGCGCTATCTTTTTGCATCGCTTTTCTCAGCAGGTTCAATGATGCCCATGGGTTTCGAATTTGGATTCAACAAGAAACTCCATGTTGTAAAGACCCGACCCAAACACTGGGAAAAAACCACCGTTGATCTTACTTCATATATAAAAACTGTAAATGAGATCAAAAGCCGCTATTCTATTTTCCAGGAAGAAGCACCTACAGAAATTCTGCATTCAGACAATCCAAAAGTGTTAATAATGTGGAAGGCATCCACTACAACCAGAGAGGAAGCTCTTATAATTCTCAACAGGGATACTGATCACCACCAGAATATTCATATTGACCGGCTATGTGACCTGATGCAGGCAAAAGCCCCATGTACAGATGTTTCACCTGAATTCCCCCTTGACTATCTCCCTGAGCCCTTTACATATGACTTGAGGCCCGGGCAGGGAATTGTGCTGGTAAATACAAGGGACAACGGGCTGGAGGATTAACGGTTGGAACATTTAAACGCTTGATCGTTTAAACCGTCTTACCTGTCCAGAATATGCTCATATATATTCCTGTAGTGCCCGCCGGGATGGTTCCATGAGTAATCGCAGTTCATCCCGTTTACAATTAATCCCCTGAAGTAGTCAGGATGTGCATACCACAGTTCGATTGCACGGTGCATTGCAGATTCCAGCCCCTCACGACTGTAATCATTAAAGACATAGCCGTTGCGTTCATCATATGGTTTATCGGAATAGTCAGCATCAAAAACAGTATCGGCAAGCCCGCCTGTTTCGCGTACTATCGGAACAGTTCCGTATTTCATTGCAATTAACTGAGTCAGTCCGCAGGGTTCAAACAGGCTGGGGACCACTATCATATCTGCTCCGGCATAAATGAGATGCGCAAGCTCTTCGCTGAAACCTATCTCAAGGTGGCAGTCCGGATGGTCATTTAAATGATGCTTTAGATGCCAGAAGTGGTAATTGATATCATGGTCAGGACTTGATCCAAGGAGAACAAACTGGCAGTTGTGTTCAAGAGCATAGAATATTGCATGCCTGATAAGGTCCACACCCTTCTGGCTGTCCAGTCTCCCTATATACGCAATGATCGGCTTATAGTCCTGACGAAGCAGCAGCCTGTGTCGGAGCACTTCCTTATTTCCATATTTAACATCCAGATCTTTTGCCCCATAATTATAGGGAATATGAATATCGGTCTCCGGGTTCCATACTTCATAATCAACGCCGTTTAATACTCCCCCTATCTTATCTCCGTGTACATAGAGGGTATGACCAAGACCATTGCCCTGGGCCGAATACTTTATCTCTTCAGAGTAGCGGGGTGATACAGTTGTAACAAAGTTGGAATATACAATGCCGGCCTTCATTAAATTAACGGCAAAAGGGTTGAACGTGTCAAGCATACGGTCCGGATGATAAAAGTACTCAGCCCTGTTTAACCCGGTTTCACGCAGCACATATTCTCCGGCCGTACCCTGATGCTTCATATTATGAAGTGTGTAGCATACACGAGGGTGGGTCATGCCCTGCTGCTGATATATTTCGTATAACAAAACCGGAACAAGCCCTGTCTGCCAGTCATGGCAATGAATTATATCCGGATTTTTACCTGACTGGAACATATATTCCATGGCTGCCCTGCAGAAAAAAGCAAACCGTTCAGGATCGTCATCACTACCGTAGAAGATCCCACGGTTAAAAAAGTTTTTCTCAAAATGGGGGTCTATGAAAAAACACTTCCGGCCATGGACAAAACCAAAATAAACAGAACAGTGTACTTTACGATTATAATAGGGGACCCAAAGGTCATCATATACCTGCTCCAGCCCATAGATGTGGTCATAGCGCATACAGTTATATTTCGGGAGGATTATTTCAACATCATTTCCCCTTACCTCGAGTTCACGAGTCAATCCATAGACAACGTCAGCAAGGCCGCCGACCTTTGCCACAGGGGCACATTCTGAAGCAATCATGACAATATACATATGATTAAATAGACCTCAACCCGTTGAAAACAGGCCGTTAGGACCGCTAACAAGGTATCGCAGCAAACTTTAAAAGTACTTAAACTGTAACACGTTATGTTAAGATTATATCACAAAAAAAATCTTGTAAAGTACTCTCAATTATGTTACTTTCGAATTATACTCTTATCTGCAAATATATTCTTGATAAGAGTCGTTTTTCTTAATAGAGGGGTCGTAAGGGAGTCCAATGGTTAAATCCAGAAAA
>PIVU01000111.1 GCA_003354025.1 Nitrospirota bacterium | reverse complement strand
TATGCCGCATCACAGCGGAATCCGTGGAAACCCATATCAATAAGAAACTCAACAACACGAAAAAAGAATTGATACAGTCCTTCAGGGTCCTTCGTGTTTTTGTGGTCAAACTTTGCGAGGTCACCCCAAACCACTTTCTTGCCGTTTTCCTTTGCAAAGGGGTGTTCAATCTTCCCGTTTTTCTTCCACAGGAACCATTCCGGGTGTTCTTTAATAAGATCTGAATCAACTGCGCAGTGATTGATTACAAGATCAATCATCATTTTCAGCCCGAGACGTTCTGCCTTCTGAATAGTCTCTTTTAACTGGGATTCAGGAGATATTTCACTCTCCTCATTAACAAGAAGCGGGTTGAAGTTGAAATAGTCCTTGATTGAGTATAAGCTGCCGGAAAATCCTGGAGTCTGGATCGGGTTTACAAATATCCAGTTAAAACCCAATTCATTCGCCCTCACAAGGTGCGTCTCCCAGTCAGTAAACTTGCCGGCAAGTAACGGAAACAGGTTGTAGATTATCATTTTGCCATTTTGTTTCATTTTATTTTCTCCAATGTATTAACAAGTATATAGTACACAAGCTTCCGGCATATTAAAAGTTTGGATTACCCGGTAAATAAAAGGATATCATTGTATGGATTTTGATGCAATGCATAAAGAAGCAGGAGTTCTTCCATTTATTTATACAAATTCAATACAGACTACTATTGGGCTGCTTTTTTTGCTTATTAATTAATTGAAAAGCAAAAACGATTCTTTCTGCTTATAATGCTGAGGGCCTGTATGAACTCGTTGCATTAATAGCAGCTTTATGATATAAATTTCTATAACCTTTTAAACAGTTTGTCCATATTATTTGCATAGGATATATATGCCCGTTAAGAAACCTGCAAAAAAGAAGGAAAAGAAGTTCTCTCAAAAACGTCTCCGGGATATTATGTGGCAAATTGGACAAAGGTCTTCAATTCCCTCTCTGACCGACCACATTGCACTTTTAATGATTCACCCGCACAGCGGTCATGTTTATTGGAATATGACTGAAAAGTCGGTCCGGAAAATAGTGAAACCGATGGGGAAAAGTGCCGATAACGCTTCTCTGATAGTCAGAATATATGATGTTACCGATCTCATTTTTGACGGCATCAATGCGCATGCATTTTTTGACCTTGAAGCTGAAGGGTCTTCCGGTAACTATTATTTTAAAGTCGATAAACCGGGCAGGAATTTTCTGGCGGAAGCCGGTCTTCGATTCAGGGACGGCTCTTTTCACTATATCGCCCGGTCCGGTACAACTTTTTTTGACAAAGACTGTCCTTCTGGAAATTACCGCACCGACGGGATGTTTGTCAGGGGGGCAATAAACAGGACATTCCGTGTTCAGAATATTTTCGACACGACCATTTATGAAGAAATGAACAGAGTGGCAGAAAATGTTAAGAGAAAGGAAGGGCTTTCAGTTGCAGGGTTACTGCTCGACATCAATGACAATGAGAATTCAGAAAATCCGTTGGAATCATTTATTGACAGTACTGGAGCATGTATTAAGGAATTGGGCGTCAACTTCAGACTGCTTTCCAGTCGATTCGGAAAAGCGCGGGGTGTGTCATCGCAGTCAATTGTTGAGAGAGTAAAGACCACTTCGCAGTCGCTTTACCGGAAATTGAGTACTGCACATAAAAAGACCCCTTTTCATATTGTACACTGCCATGACTGGTATTCTTCGGAAGTGGGAATTATGGCATCAAAGAAGCTTGGTCTTCCCATGGTACTGACCCTTCATTCAACTGAGTATGAGCGCTTAGGCGGCAGTGCAAAAAACCGAATTTCGGTGAAAATTAAAACCATGGAAAAGGCGGCAGTAGAGGCAGCATCAATTGTAATTGCTGCTAATGCTTCAGTACGTGATCTGATAGTCGATGAATACGGAGCATCTGCTGATAAAGTAGTCGTTATACCCGGGTCTAATAATGATCGTCCGTCTGAATCAACTCATGAAAGTCGAAATGTGCTTGAACAGTACGGACTGGACCGGCAGTCACCTGTTGTTCTTTTTGCCGGGGAAGTGTCTCATGCTGCCGGTGCGGATCTTATGGTTGATGCACTGCCGACGGTGCAGAGAAATCACGGTAATGCGCAGTTTGTATTTGCCGGTGACGGTCCTCTGAAAAATGAACTGGAGGCCCGTGCCAATCATACAGGTGTAGGTCACAACTGCCGTTTCCTTGGCAGTGTTTCCAGTAAAAGTTTTGATGCCCTTATGCTGGCCTCTGATTTTATTGTAATCCCTGCACGCACGTGGCAGGACGACAGCGTTGCCCGTATGGCAATTGAGAGAGGCAGGCCAGTACTCACTACTCATCAGTCCGGCATACAATGTATAAAGCATGGTGAGAACGGTCTTGTTACCTTTGACAACACGGGATCTATTGTGTGGGGTATACAGGAACTGCTTGCCAACCCCCTGAACGGGAGCATGCTCAAGTTTGCAGCAAAAAGAAATGCCGGTGAATCTGTTTCCGTTGAAACTATAGCTGCACTGCACTACATTCACTATGAACATGTTATTGAGAGCGGGAAGAGGGGTGTATATGCCTAAAGGTTATCTCTCTTTTGTGCTTCATGCACATCTGCCTTATGTACGCCATCCTGAATATGATACTTTTCTGGAGGAACGGTGGTTCTTTGAGGCAATGACCGAGACGTATATTCCAATAATAAAACATCTCAACCAGCTGGTGAGCGACGGGGTACAATTTAAACTTACTATTTCTATATCCCCCAGTCTTCTCGCCATGATGGAAGACCCGCTGCTTCAGGAGAGATATAATGAACACCTGATAAAGTTAATCGAACTAAGTGAGCGAGAACTAAAACGCACAAAAAATGATCCCCATTTTCATTACCTGGCAGGAATGTACCGGAGTTTCTTTATGGAGGCCCATGATATTTTTATAAGCCGCTACAATGGAAAACTTGTGACCGCCTTTAAAGCGCTGCATGAAAGAGGTGTTGTTGAACTTATTACGACTACTGCAACGCATGCAATGCTTCCTCTTATGGCACAGCAGGAAAAGTCGGTGTCCTCACAGGTAGTCACAGGGCTTGATTACTTTGAAAGCGTTTTTGGATTCCGCCCCGGCGGTATGTGGCTGCCTGAATGTGGTTATTTCCGCGGCCTCGATGAGGTCCTGGCAAAGGAAGGGGTAACTTATTTTATGCTCGAATCCCACAGTATAGAAAATGCGAGTACAACTCCATTTTACGGGGTGCATGCGCCTCTTTATACTCCTTCAGGTGTTGCAGCTTTCGGACGGGACAGGGTCAGCACAAAGCAAGTCTGGTCAGCCAGGACAGGGTATCCTGGAGATCCAAACTATCGTGAGTTTTACAGGGACATAGGATATGATTTGGACTACGACTATATTCATCCCTATATTTCCGGTGAAGACCGTGTCGACACTGGAATGAAATACTACCGGATTACAGGTCCGACATCATGGAAAGAGCCCTATTGTCCTGATGCTGCAAAAGAAACTGCGGCTATGCATGCCGGTGATTTTCTGAGAAGCAGGATAGCGCAAATTGAACACCTGGACAGGGTCATGGAAACGGCCCCTATAGTTGTAGCGCCTTTTGACGCAGAGCTTTTCGGGCACTGGTGGTTTGAAGGACCGCAATGGCTTGACTATGTGGTCCGCAAGGTGGCATTTGATCAGGATGTGGTTGAGTTGACTACTCCCTCTGATTATCTTAAAGATCATCCGGTCCATCAATCAGGATATCCGGCGTCCTCAACATGGGGCCATAAAGGTTATTTCCAGGGCTGGCTCAATACAAAAACAGACTGGATTTTTCATGAGATTTATGAATGCAGTCATCGCATGGAAAGTCTTAGATCCAGCCATAATAAGGCACGCGTGGCTGCGACTACTAAAAGGGCGCTTAACCAGTGCCTGAGGGAACTGCTTCTGGCACAGAGTTCTGACTGGCCTTTTATAATTAATAATGGTACATCGTCGGAATATGCGGCCCGTCGGGTTAATGACCATATTTCCAGGTTTCACTTTCTTGCTGATTCGATAGAGAAAAAAAATATTAATGAAGAGCGCCTCGAAGCCATTGAATATATTGATAATATTTTCCCCGGGATTGACTACAAAAAGTTCTAGTAATATCCATTCTTTCATCCCCACGTGCCATTGTCAAAATGTCAAAAGTACGACACAGCCATCATGACATCTATAACTGCCTATTCTTAAACGTCTTTTAACCTTGTTTCTGCCGCATTTATGTGTAATAGGCCTCATTATTGTGTCTTATATGTAATAAGTTGTTTTATGAGAAACCTGTAAGTGCGCAGGAATAATAATGATTTGTTTGCAGCCCGAACCTGGCATTTTATTTGCATTAATAATAGTAGATTCACTCATTATGGAAGGAGGCGAAAATGCTATATATCGGATTAGTTGTTGGGGTGGTAGTCGGGAGCTTTATGACAATAATCTTTCTTGCTTTGTCCAGGGATGTATCAGTAGAGCAGGAATCCGGAGTTTCTACTTATCAGGTTATTAAACACAACAACGACCTGGTTAAGAGGGACGATTCTCTTCATTTGGGATAACGATTGACCGTGTACTCAGGATAGGGGCACTTTCTCAGGGATTAACAAAGGTTGCCCTGACCCGCTTTGATTTCACGAAATATGGAATTCCGCATCCTACCATTGCCACTGCTGCAATAACTCCCGCATATTCCTGATAATTTATTTCTTTAAAGATCGAGAAGGTCCATGACAGATTTGCAATTATTATAAGTAGGTGGATTGTTAGAAATGCAATAATCATTGAAGGCAGCGCCTGCTTTCTTCTGAAGAAAAGAATAGCAACATACACAAGCAGGAGCAATTGAACAGCGACGATTACAGTCTGGGCAATCAATGTCTCTTTGAATCCCGGGTACTCGATGGTCATATAATGAATGAACGTATTATTGATCACATTATAGTTTGTCAGCAGCAGACTGCACAGCATTAAAGTTGTTGTGAATATACTTACTGCAGGCAGAAGCAGCCAGCCCTTAATTCCTTTGTATATACGATCACTATCCGAAAATGTACTTGTGGTCATCACTGTTTCATTCACTCCCATTCAGATCTCCCTTTCATTCCCCCCAAGTATAGTTTTTATTATATTGGGACAAAGGCTCTGTGATTTCAATCACAATAAAAACTGGAACATTGAAAAATTAATTAATACAGCTGGTTAAGAGGGGGGGTATTTATTAGTAATGTAGTATTTAGTTGCTTTACATAGGATATATAAAAAAAGCGGTCCCTTTGTTTTATGAGAAAAACAGGTTACTGCGGGGAATTAAACATGTGGTACAGCCGGTCACGGGCCTCATTTAACAGCAGGGGCGGGTCAGGCCATTGCTCAAGAATTACTGATCCTGCAAAGCCGCGCTTTTTCAGCCGTGTCACTATTTCCAGCACTGGTGAAGTGTCCTTTGCTGAAGGCCCGGTAAAAAAAGTCAGATGGCTATCTCTGTCTCCGAAATTTTCGTGCATGTGCATATGAATAATCGGTACTTTAGTGTCAAGGAGTTCGATGAATTTTAGATAATCGTTGCGTGTTGACTCATGCAGGTTGGCATGTCCTATATCCAGACACATTCCAACATGGGAGGTTGGTATACCGCGCTTTTTTCTCAGTTGTGCAAATAGTGTATTAAAATCCTCGGGACTGGTGAGAGGAGTATTTTCTATTGAGAGTTTAATGCCTGCTCTGGATGTGTACATGACCAAGGGTTTAATCGACTCAACAAAGTGGTCTATGCCTTCTTCATTTACAAGGTGAATATTTAGAAGAGCTGCTCCGATATGCTGAGCAAATTCAACATTCCCAAACAGGATTTCACTGCTTTTCTCCCCGGGCGGATTGCCCCGGAGAGATGCGTGGACAGACATGTCTATATTATTTTTTTTTGCAGTGTCCTTAATGTACGAAAGTGCTTCAATGTCGATATTGCTTTCATCCCAGCCTTCGCCTGATTCATGCTTGTCAGGGAACCATTCAAAAGCATCAAAACCGTGAGCAACTGCGTACTCAAAGGGCATCATCGGGGTCTTTGCTGAAAATGCTGTCTGGTTTCCGATTTTTATTTTATTCATGGCTGCTCCGGTTCATTGTACATCCTGGTCCCTTAATCCAACCTGCGGCCGGGTTTGAACGACATAGTATTTACCTTTAGAGTATACACCCTCTATGTCCTGTGGGAAGCCTAAACTTTTTTCAATATGAATTCCTATTTTAATTATATTTGCCATTAGCTCGTTTTTAAAGTCGTTGTTCCATGTGAGAATATCATTTGTGTAGTCCAGTGTTTGTTCACGGGGAGGCTCCAGCATAATGCTGTCATAGAGACCGGCACCGGCATATCCCTCGAGGTCCTCTGCATTTGAGTCCGAGCGGAAGATAAGACCCTTGCCGAACAGGGCAGTGCTTTTGCAGGGATAAGAAAGTATTTCCGGTTCGCCCGATTCTTTGTCGGCAGAAAAGCTGAAGGATGTGCCCGGGTAATTGCCTACCAGGGTTTCACCCAGTCCGTTAACTGCCTCAGCGTATATTTCATTTGCATTTCCTGTTGAAGGATTGACGGTGTGAATGACAAAAGCGTATTCAGCGTCGATAACCTGTTGTATGAGAACTGCCATGTAAATATCATCATGGTTGATGTGCCATGCATTACGGCTGAAATATGCCCTTTCATTCCATTTCGACGCCCAGACCTGCTTAATACACATCCATGTGTCGTCCCATTGAGAAGGCAATTCCATGCCTGAACTGTCCATAATGGTTCGTACATCTGATATGAGTTCATCCGGTGCAGCAAGCCCCAGAATAGTGCTGCGCAGTTCTGGAAGAATTTCTTTGGGATTATCGCTGAGTCTGTCCAGTAACTCATTGTACTTCGCTGCATGGTCACTATTAACATCAAGGCTGATTACCCTTTCAAATATACCATAGGGTAAAGCAGCAGATATGGGCAGGTGCAGCCATTCGGGAAGAGCATCCTGCAGAAGCTTAAGGTTGAGCGACTTGCCGCCGACCAGTGGACTGCTGAAATTGCGGTAGGCAAGAGCGTAACCTGAAAACTCCGGCAGACTTTTCTTTTCATATTTAAAATTATTACGTTTCAACTCCCCGGCTTCTCCTGACAGGGCCTCATCGAATTCAACATCTCCAGAAACAGTGACATTAAGCCCCAGTCTCTGCCCCTTTAAGGATTTAATACGGTCAATGCAGTCGGCATCATAGCATGTTGCAAACAGAAGATGAGCGTTTCTGGCGCGTACTGCCACATGTGATACCAGGTCTACTGTGTCCGGTGTTATTATGGCAGTCGTCCCTTCTGGTGGTTCTTCGTCGCCCCTGACTCTGTCAGCAACAATGATTGACGGTCTGTCATAGTGCGTTCCCTGGACAGAACCAAGCGATTCTGCCACTTCCACCCAGCCTTCGGTGCTGCCGGGACTGATGACCTGCCAATCTCCGAGCTTTGCATACTTTCTCAACAAAGGGCCGACATAACGTATGAGCATTGATAAAACGAATGCAGGCATGCCGCGTACGACTTCTTCTGAAAACAGTGTAACCGCCCATGAGTCAGCAGCGAACAAATTGCCGAGATGTTCTGCCTTTGGCTGGAAAAGTTGATAGTATCGGTCAACGAGTGCTCCCGAAGCACGGGACATTCGTTCCAGGACGGCTTTTGCATGAAGGGCCCAGTCCTTAGTAAAGCGGTCCAGTCCAAGCATCTGCTGCCATTCTATATTTATTGCGGACAGCTCATCATTATCATAGGAAAACCTGATATTTTCGAGTACCATTCCTGTTAATTCTATCAGCTGATTTTCATTGAACTTCTCATGAATATTTCTTTCAATAACTGTCCGTGCAAAATCCTCAAGGGCCAGGTCGAGAAACATCATATCACGGACCCTGCCATTGTTCCCCTCGCTGTCGAGACGGTCTCTGAGAATTCGGCGTACGCTGGTAATTGTGGAGATATAATCCGTTATGCCGTCAATTCCGGTATGTCTTTGATGCCATATTGAGTCGACAATACCTGAAATTTCCCCGTCCATTAAATATCTTGCCGCGTTAATGGCGCTCTCAAGGTCGGTGCCGGAATGAATTGACTTCAGGAGCTTCAGGTAATTCTCGAAATCATATATCAGTGCATCTTTAAGGTGAGGCACAAAATCGGGCGGTGTTGTTATGGGGCGTTCAAAACTCTCCATGCGCTCCCGGGACACTCCTGTATCTTCCAGTGTTTTGTAATAGAGGCCGAGATCGCCGCTGCTCCGAAGGAATTCGAGGTAAGCCTCACAGATGACAATATCATCTGGAGTTGTATTGTTGTGCAGTTTCTGGTGCCACTCTTCCATGAAATGGCCTGATACTTCCTTGATATGGTGACGGTGCATGATATGCAGGATTTCATCGCGTATCCTCTGCCCTTCGCCTCCCCGGCCGAGTGATGACATTATAAGCCGCAGAAGGTCCCGGCTTTGCGGCCCACTTATGTAAATGTCCGAGATCTTAAGTGTCAGGCGGTCCTGGGCATGACTCAGGTCCTTGGGCTTGGTATTGAAATTCCGCTGCCAGTCGAGCTGCCTGATTGCGGAATACCTCATCCATACATAAATCATGGCCAGTCCATCATTACTGTTTTTCATGTCTTCAACGAGGTCGTGGCAAAGATTGAACCTGTGCATGAGGGTCCATCCATGGTCTCCTGTTTCTCCGTTAACGATCTCTTCGACAAGATCTGACAGTCCGGCATACTTCTCGTCTCCCGGCATTGTGACAGGTATGAAAAAGTCCCTGTTCCTGTTCTTCAGCCAGCTGTTCTCCCCTTTAATGCTGAGAACAAAAGGTATGCCCAGCGGAGCGTCATCTTCGCTGAACTCAAGCGTAAGCACATTGACTCCCTTACTGAAATGGAAAGGAGTCTGAACAGCCTTTTCATCAAATATTATTGTGCCGGAGGGATGCATCAATTTGGGTGGCAGCTTCCATTCACGACGGGATTCCAGGGCTACAGCCCAATGGAAAATTAATGGCTGCGCAATGTCGGACATAATAATAACTTCATACTGATTATTCTCCTTGCAGACTACAACAGCCAGATTTCTATCTTCGCCCAGTGGATATGTGTCCCTGCTCAGTACACTTTTTTTCTTTGAGATCTCCTCTAAATTAGAAGACATCTCAGATTCCTTCTTTGCAACCGGCAGGGGAATAATATAGTTCTTTCCCCGGTTGTTGTCCCACTTCCCGTTGTCAGGATAATAAAGTGCAAAAACAAGGTTTGAATAATCTATATTCTGATCGAATTGTATATCAAGATGATTATTACCGTTTTCGGACAAAAAGGGCGTACGGACTGCTGTCTTATCAAATGCCCTGCTCTCTTCCGGCCACTCTGGTTCGGGCGGACGGTGCCACGTTGATCCCTGTTTGTTAATAAGTCCCCAGTGAAGGTAACAGGTTCCTTTTGTGTTGAGGTGAAATGATACTGTAATGTCACCTCCAGAAACTTTTTTCTCAACCAGGAGCTTTGAACGGTTTTTTAATTTAATTTCTTCTGCCATAGTCATAATATACCCCTTTGTGTGACGGGTAGTAAACTGATCATGAAATATATAGGGTGCAGTATATTTAACATCCTGTAAACATTTGACATTTTGCCCGGCAAAGTTGATAATTCAGATTACGGTTAATCATTAGTGAGTTATACTATATATATTTAATATTAAAGGGAATTATTTATGAAACGATTTGTTTGCATACATGGTCATTTTTATCAGCCGCCAAGGGAAAACGCGTGGCTGGAAGAAATTGAAGTTCAGGATTCAGCTTATCCATATCATGACTGGAACGAGAGAATAACTGCTGAATGCTACGCACCTAACGCGGCATCCCGTATCTTTGACTCTGAAAAGAAAATAATTGATATCGTCAACATCTACTCCAATATAAGTTTTGATTTCGGACCGACACTGCTTTCCTGGATGGAACGGCACAAACCGGAAGTATATCAGGCAATACTCGATGCAGATAAACTCAGCATGGAGAAGTTTTCAGGGCACGGCTCGGCCATGGCTCAGGCATACAACCATATGATAATGCCTCTTGCCAGCAGGAAGGACAAATATACACAGACTATCTGGGGGATCAGGGATTTTGAAAAACGATTCGGCCGTTTCCCGGAAGGTATATGGCTGCCCGAGACTGCCGTTGATGAGGAGACACTTGAAGTACTCGTAAGCCACGGGATAAAGTTTACCGTCCTGTCACCGAGGCAGGCTAAAAGGATCAGGATTATCGGTAGTACTGACAGCTGGAAGGATGTGAGCGGAGAGCGGATCGATCCTACAAGGGCATATCTCTGCATGCTGCCTTCGGGCAGGAGTATAAATATCTTATTTTATGACGGGCCGATTTCCCAGCAAATTTCCTTTGGTCCGCTGCTGAAAAACGGTGAAGATTTTGCCAATAAACTCCTTTCCGCATTCAATGACCAGAGGGACTGGCACCAGCTTGTGCATGTTGCTACTGATGGGGAAACATACGGGCACCATCACCGGTTCGGCGATATGGCGCTTTCTTATGCTCTTCACCATATTGAGTCAAATAAGCACGCCACGATTACAAATTACAGCGAATATCTCGAAAACCATCCGCCGGAGTATGCAGTCGAAATCTTTGAAAATTCCTCATGGAGCTGTGTACACGGTGTTGAAAGATGGCGGAAAAACTGCGGCTGTCATTCAGGCGGACACCCTGAGTGGAACCAGGAGTGGAGGAAGCATCTGAGAAATGCCATGGACTGGCTCAGGGACAGGCTGGTCAAATTTTACTCCGAAAAAGCTTCCAGCTATTTTGAGAAACCCTGGGAAGCACGTAATGA
>PIVU01000334.1 GCA_003354025.1 Nitrospirota bacterium | reverse complement strand
GACCGCTTAGTCTCATTCTAAATGACCAGCAAATCCCATTTATCGTGACCGGGCAATCCCATTTTAGTTGACCGGCAAATCCCAGTTTAAGTGATCGATTTTTAAGAGAAATGGGATTTCCATTCAATAGCTGTTTTCCAACGCATATTAATAGGTTATTGTAATTCTCCAATTAACAATTGAAGGAGGATTATCAGTGGCCAAGAAGCGGAAAAGGACGACAATGCGAAAAGTAAGAGAGATATTGAGGCTACATTATGAAAGCAGATTGAGCAATCAGCAGATAGCAGATGCCTTGCGAATATCAAAAACAAGTGTGTTTAACACACTGGAGAGATTCAGAGAAGCAGGAATGATATGGCCGATTCCAGGGGATCTGGCAGACACAAAACTCGAAGCACGTATATACAGAAGGGAGACTTCAAGGAAGAAGGCAAACATATTGCCGGATTTTGAATATATAGATGAAGAAGTATCTCGTCCGCATATGACCCTGGAGCTTTTATGGAATGAATATGCACAGAACAATCCCGAAGGACTTGGCCGGAGCAGTTTCTATAGGCATTACCGTAAGTATCGAAAGAGCCGGTCAATCAGCATGAAGGTAATCCATAAGGGAGGAGACAAGGTCTTTGTAGATTACAGCGGAGATGGGTTGCGATATTACAACCGTGAAACAAGCAACTGGGTAGAGACAGAGTTCTTTGTAGCCAGTTGGGGAGCAAGCAGTTACTGTTATGCCGAGTGTTCAGAGAGTCAAAATGGTCAGGAATGGGTCAAGTCACATATTCGGGCACTGGGATATTTTGGATGTGTCCCGAACGCATTTGTGCCGGACAATCTAAAAAGTGGTGTAACAAAGGCAAGCTTCTATGAACCTCAGATCAATGCACTATATGAGAAATTCGCACAGCATTATGACACGGTCATACTTCCTGCCCGTGTACGCAAACCAAAGGATAAACCGGTTGTGGAAAGCAATATCCTTCATATGCAGCGTTTCATATTCGGTAGATTGCGTAATCGCACATTCTTCAGCCTTGCTGATCTTAACCAGGCAGTGTGGGAAGTATTGGAGCTTTATAATGACAGACCTATGCAGCAATATAAGAAATCACGCAGTGAACGCTTTGAACTGCTGGATAAACCATATGCCAAACCTTTATCCACAAATCCGTTTCTGTTTACTGATGTTAAGTATGATGTACGTGTAGCCCCGAATTATCACATAGAATTCGATAAACATTACTACAGCGTTCCACATGAAATTGCTCGGGAATGTGTAGACATATATCAGATCAACAATATTCTTGAAATCTACCATAAGGGCAAACATCTATGCCGTCATAAAAAGGGAATACCGAATTACCGGTATACGACAAAAGAAGAACATATGCCCAATAATCACAAGTTCGTCAAAGGCTGGTCACCTGCTTGGTTCATTGCACAGGCCGAAAAAACAGGCCCTGCGTTAGCAGAATTGGTTGGCAGGGTAATGGATAACAGAAAACACCCGGAACAGGGATTCAGGGCTGCACTGGGCCTGCTGGGTCTTTCAAAGAAATACCGGGAAGAGCAAGTTGAAAAGGCGGCAGAGAGGGCGCTGTACTTTGGAAACATCACATGCAAAGCAATGAAGAGCATTCTGGATCAGGGTCTTGAGAATGAATCATTCACTGAAGAACAACCCCCTGGAACCATATCGGCATCAAGTCGTACCGATCTGCATGAAAACATCAGGGGGCAGGAATATTACAACCATTAATCTAAAGGAGGAAGAAATGCATTTAGAACAAACACTGCACCAAATGCGAAGCATGCGTCTTGCGACCATGGCAGATTGCCTTGAGCAGAGGATTAAAAACGGTGATCACAGGGACCTGAGTCATGAAGAATTCATATCCCTTCTGGTAGAAGATGAGTTTGCTAACAGAAAGCACCGGCGGTTAGCTCGTATGATAGGAAGGGCCAACTTCAAACCGCAGCAGGCCTGTATTGAAAATATCCAATATGATGCCAGCCGGGGCTTTGCCAAAACGGACATAATGCAGTTCAAATCAAAGACCTGGATTGAAAACTCTCAGCATGTCATACTGACCGGCCCCACCGGAACAGGGAAAACTTATATTGCTGAAGCCATCGGTCTGCATGCCTGCAAAATGGGATACCCTACCAGGAAAATCAGGTATAAGAGATTGTTTGAAGAAATACAGGCAGCAAAAGGAACCGGTGTGTATCTGAACTACTTGAGGAAATTACAAAAAAACAAAGTCCTCATCATTGATGATTTTGCTATGAAGCCTATTACCCAAGACCAGCTCTGTGATTTGATGGACATCATTGAAGAACGTGACCAGCTGGGGCCGGTTATCATTACTACTCAATATCCGCCGAATAAATGGCACTCTTTGTTTGATGATCCAACGATTGCTGACGCCATTTGTGATCGGCTTATTCCAATTGCAATAAAACTGAATCTCAAAGGGAAATCACTGCGAGGAAAAAAGGAGAAAACCAGCAAAAAAACAACTGTTAAGTGACCAGGCTTTGAATTGATAATTATAATATGGTATAAAACAAACTGAGCGGCTTTTGAATGTGATTATTCCGGTCACGATAAATGGGATTCGCCGGTCAACTTCGTGGGATTATGCA
>PIVU01000010.1 GCA_003354025.1 Nitrospirota bacterium | reverse complement strand
TTCAATGAAACGCACCAGCAACAAATTAATTTCAGTACAGTCAGACCCGGCAGGGGCGCTTTCACGAAAGGTCGCAGCAAGCCTGTTTACCTGATAGTAGCTTCGAGTTATCAGAGCGAACTGCTCCGGTGAAAGATCTCTAATGGCCCTGAAACCATAATTTATAACCGGAATAAATTTCACCATTTCATCATTGCTCTCCCTGATAAATTTTTGGAGAAGCATGTACAGGTTGCTGTATGAAGCTACCTTCACTTCAGGAGTAGTTTCACTATCTATAGCTTCAAGCGATATTTCCATATACAGCCTGACCGCCTCGGGGCCCTTCTCATGGGTTTTTAAGTCATAGAAATATCCGGTAGAATATTTTCTGGCCTCATCGACAATAAACTGCCAGTTTTTCCGTGGATGACAAAGCTCCTCAAGAAAGGTATCCAGCTGCCTTTTAAGGCCGCCATATTTAGACATCACTTCCTGTATGACAGAATATTTTGGATCAATTGTAACATCGACCCGGTATTCAGCAATATTCAATTCCAGCGCTTTGGAGGATATCTTTTTCATAGATAGTTATATTTTATCATTATAAATAATGGGGATAGAAAAACGTTATGATTCATGTCATTAAATAACTTTATTTCGACTAATTACAGCTATCAGAATAATTCCTTCCTGCGTCATAAGACACTAGTAAAACACTTTTGTCCCATTTCCCGTGAATACTCCGGCATGATCCGTACCTCACACATATACTCATACCTCCGTAACCTCCTGTTTAATATACTATAAATTAAAGTTTCTCCAATTCCATTAAACAGGCATGATTCTTGTTAATAATATTTACAGTTACACTGTTTATGCATTTTACACTTATTGCAAATAGATGCATCAAGGAGGAAGTCACAGAATGAGAAAAACTCTACTATTTTCAAGCTTAATCGTCATATTCCTATCTAATGCACCTGTCCAGGCCGGCATACTAGGAGAGGCAAGCAATTATAATGCATTTATTTTCGGTGATATGAATGTATGGACAACAGACTCACAGGGACGCATTGCAGCAGGAGGAAACATAGCAATGTCCAACTACAGTGTAGGGTCACATGCAGACCCTGCGGCATTCAGCATTATAGGCGGTGGAAATGTAAACTACTTTTCAGGCACAGTCGCAAATGGCGGGATTTTCAGTGATAATAATGTTGAATTACAAAGCTATACTGTCAACGGCGATGTGATAGCCAATGGGTCCGTCACAGTATTACCACCCTACGGTACAGTCACGGGCAGCACTGTCGGTTCAGCGGGATTTACAAATCCCATTAATTTCAGCAATTCATTCAATTATTTAAGCTCGCTCTCACAGGGACTGGCATCAATGCAGACCAATGGAACAACAACAGTCACCCCCTGGTATGCAATATCCCTTTCAGGATCGGACAGCGTCAATTATTTTAATATTGACGGTTCTGATTTCAGCAATGCCGTATCACTCACTTTTAATATGGGAATCGACGATATTGCCATAGTTAATATATCAGGAACCAGCGACACCTTCCAGAACTTTGGATTAGTAAACGCAGATACCAGACAGGGCAACATTCTCTATAACTTCTACGAAGCCGATACAGTGTCTATAAGCAACATAGGAGTAAAAGGCAGTGTTCTCGCACCATATGCAGACGTAGACTTTAACTGGGCCCATATTGATGGAAGCCTTATTGCGAGTTCATTAACAGGCACAGGAGAACTTCACCAGTTCCAGTTTGATCACAACGTACCTGTGGCTCCGGAGCCGGTCAGTTCAACTCTTTTTATACTGGGAGGAGCTACACTCGGATTACGACGTTTTTGGAATAAGAAGAGGCCTGAAGTTAATAATGCATTGCAAAAAACACAGATCTGATTCGAGGGTTTTAATCAGCTAACTCTGTCAACAAGTTGAATCCACAGCTCATACAGTCCAGCTGTTTTAAATAAAGCCATAACAGCTAATATTACTAAAACTGACTTTACAGTCTCCTGGATCTCATTATAAATCTCAATTCCGATCGACTTAATGCTTCTGCCGGCAATGAGAAGTTCTTCATTAACATCCGCTTTGGCAACCGCTGCCTTCACACTCCCTACCCTCTTGCTTTGATTATCTAATGTTGTTGTAATACCCATTTACTTCTCCCTGTAATAAAATAATACTGCAAAAGCCCCCCAAAGGCCTTTTTCACAGTTAAAGCTGTTCCGCTATAACTTCATTTAGTATTAATTAATGGACTTAATAAACTGCAATAAATGATGTAGCTGGAAATAATAGCACAAACTCTACCCAAACAACAACCTGCCCACAGCAGTTTTCAACTCGTTTTAATTATTATGATGGATATAGGGCGAACCTGATATGATTTATATCATAAGGAGAAGAACGCTATTTCTCCATTTTTATCTTCAGAAGTATTAAGGTCGTAATGCCCAGCATAAACAGAACGCCTCCGGTCAATGCCCACACTGCGCCCGGTTCACTATGTATCTGAAACAAAACCGCTGCTGCAGGGTATGCCCTGAGGTCCTTTACTATTATGTTTAATCCGGTTTTGTCCGAAGGATCATTAGGCCTTATAGTGTCATGATCAATAACTTTATTGTCAGCCAGATATTCAATGTCAACGGAATAATCACTTACATAACCGTAATAATCCAGCTTTATATTTATGTTATTAACTTTCAGCAGGGTATTACCCGGCGATAGTTGCAGGACCGAACCCTCATGTGCCACGGCCGTTGTTTGATAAGCGCCTAATCCACTCAACAGATGGGCCAGCAGTATAAACAGGAAGCCAACATGTATAACCTGGGGAGATATCAACAGCAGCCATTGAGTGACTTTTCTTTTTTTAACAATTGACTCAACACTGCAAAACAGTGTATTGACTGCCATTACAGCTAAAGCACCTATCAGCCCCCACAGCCACCATGTTATTTCCAAAGGCTGCTTTATAATCCACTCAAACATAGGCATTGAGTGAAGCTGCTGGAACTCCTGCCTTCCCGGCATTACAAAAGCACCGGCAAACATGAGCATAAGTGACAGTCCCAGCAACCAGAGTGTTGTTCTTAAAGAAAGTAAGAAGTTCAGTATATATCTCAAAATAACCATGTATTATCCTGCCCGGCACAGGGTGTCTCTGTCCTTATCAGACAACGGACACCGAAAAGGGTTTTTAAAAACTATGGGAGCTCTTCATCAGTAAACTCACTCCGAGATAGGTAAACATAACCACGGCAAAGCCGGCAATCCCCAAATATGCCATAGGCTTCCCCGCCCACCACGGTCTTAGCCGGGCATGAAGATAAAAACTGTAGTATGCCCACAAAATGCTCGTCCATAATTCTTTCGGCGTCCACATCCAGTATGTACCCCATGCAAGATAAGCCCATATACCGCCGAATACCATGGAAAGGGTAAACAGGCAATATCCAATAAGTACGGCCCGGTATGCGAGTCCATCTGCGTCATTCTTTTGTTCTTTCAGGAAAATTCCACCAAGGACAGCAGCAATTCCAAACAGAGCATAGGACATAAATGCGAGAACTACATGAAGTTCAAACCAGAATGTTTTAAGCACCGGAGGCAGCGGCGAGTTATGCTGTTTGGATGTCATGGCAAAAGCAGTAAATACTGCGGCCACTATTGCCACGGCGTTCATAAAGTTTTTACGGTCCTTCAAATTGAGGCCGAATACAACGGCAAAGGCCGCTATTGATGCAGTGAGAAAAACAAGTGTGTCATGAGGACCGACAAGGGGAAGCCTTCCAAGCTCAGCACCCCTGGACACCATGTAACCGACCTGAAGAGCAAGGGCTCCATACAATAAAGGCCTTTTCCATAAAGAGAACAGATACAGCCCAAAAGAAATAGCAAGAATAGTCATCAGGAGGATATTTTACATTATTTCATTCAAAACAAAAATGAAGGTCAAAGGCATTATTAAACACATTGAATCATTAGGATTTGACATTATACGTCAGTTACTTCGGCAGGATAAAGTAAAAATTGTTCCCGTATTGAGTGGCCTCATACCCTACTCTTCCACCATGGATTACCACTGCATTTTTTATAAAAGAAAGGCCATGTCCGGTTCCAGGCTGAGTCAACACATTGCTGCCCCGGAATGCCTCTTCAAATATTTTATCTCTCTCTCCTTCAGCTATATGCACCCCTGTACTAAATACATTAAACTTAACACCATCTTTACCAGGCCCGAAAAAATCACGTATAAATTCATGGCCATAAGACACATACTTCTTCTTTTCACCAGACTCCGTATTAACTTCCTGAGTATACTTAACGGCATTCGAAAAAAGATTGGCATAAACCTGTGCTATAAGACCAACATCAACAACAGTTATAATTTCCTCATCAGGTATCCCGCTGATACGGTCGTCAATCTTGATACCCATTTTCATAAACTGCTCAATATATCTCTCCAGTTGCGGCCTTACAACATCTTCTTTCATGTTGCACGGTTTGGTTCTTAGCGACAGCCTCCCCTGGTCAAAGTGGCTCTTGCGAAAAAGTGTCTCAATAAACAGGCTCATGTTTTTATAATGTTTCTCAATATTTTCAAGTTCCAGAACTAGCCCTTCATTAGTATCACTGAATTCCTGCAGAAAATAGTTCATACAGGTCTCATCACATTGCCCGGCCATTGATTTTTCAAAAAAATTATTTTCCAACTCCATATTTTTTTCAATTTTTCTTCGCAGCCCCCTCAGAAAGAGCTTATAAACCATGTTCGGCACAATGATATTATGTTCAATATCAGCAACAAGGGTCTTAATAAATCTAAGATGTTCAATATTTTTTTCTACCAGAAACCTGTTGTGGATATTAAAACCGATTCGATTGGCATATTTTTGAAAAAACAGTTCCCGGTGTTCACCCAGGTCCTTGACAGGATAAATCACTAGCAGACCCAGAACATCATCTTTCACTTCAAAAGGAAGTTCTTCAATTCGGGGTTCCTTCCCCCTGATTGTCAGAACCAGGCGTTGGTCCTCCGTATAGTAAGGGTGGTCAGCAGGTTTTATGTAGTCAGGCGGAGGTGCATTCAAATCCTTATTACCGTCCTCAGTAATAGCAATCAGAACAAGAGAGTTGAGCTTGGGGTCAACAAGGTAAAGCCCGGCCTCCCTGTCAAAAAAACATTTCAGGATGGCTACACATAAATTATAAAAATCTTCAATATCATCAAATTCCTGAGCGAGATCAAAAAAAGCCTTGAGTGCATCATTCTCCTTCTGAGTGAAGTTATAATTCTGATAGTCGCTCTTTTTGGCTAGAGTACGTTTATAAATATTATTCAAATCTTTCATAATGGTTCTTTATATCCAGGGACATACTAAAGACTATTAACCGCATGTCGTTGTTATTACTTATTAAGTCTATCACAAATCCCGATTTCCATCACACATCAATAATAGTATGTATGGATACAATATGGAAACTATTTATCCATGCAGAGCTACTTCAAAAGGACATATACCGCGCCAAGCCCCCCGTCACATTGCCTGGCAGACACAAATGCCGCAACATATTTTCTGAACTTTGACAGCAACCACTTAACAACAGCCTCTTTCAATACAGGCCCGGAAGGAGACCTGAGTCCTCTCCCATGGATAATTTTAATACATTTGAACCCTTTTTTTATTGAGTCTTTAATAAAACACTCTACTTCCTTTTCTGCTTCCTCAATAATCGCCCCGTGCAGATCCAGGCAATCCTGAATTGAGACTTTGCCTTCGTGTAAATGTCTTTTAATATCATTCCGGTACCCCTGATCAACCCACTCAACGTATTCAGGCGTATAAGGCAAATGAATCGACCTCTTGCCTTTAATGATTTCCTCAAGTACTTCTATGGAATTATTGTGAACAGAACATTTTTTTGCGGAGGCTTCCGCCTTTTTTTGATATACCGGTAAGGCCCTGTACTCTGAAATCTCCAGGACTTCACTCATTGACTCCAGAAATATATCTTCGTCACTGAGAGTATTGGGGCGCTGCTTCTCCTGAGGTAAACGGGCTGCCTGCTTTCGTTTGTTTTTAAGTATTTTCCGCAGGTCTTTAAAGGGCTGGTTTGAAAAATTATCAGAAGAGTTTTTAGGTATTCCCATGATAGTCTCCGAATTGTATTATATCAAAAACATCATGAAACAGATAATCATATATTTATTTATGGAGAAACTGCAGATGCTGATTTAGCAGTTGTGCAATATCAAAAGACTGCAGTTTATGAAAGAGATGATTGCTGACTATCCTGGAGCCTGGTCAAAACCATCTCTATCTGGTCATTGGTAAGCCATCCGTTTCTAAGCAGTATTTCTCCTATAAGCCTGTGGGGCCTGAGCCTGTTTAATGGATCATTAGCCATCTGCTCATCAAGGGCGTCCCTTACCTGCTTATCCGTAATAAAACCCATATCAACCGCAACCTGGCAAAAACGCAATATATGATTTGTTAAAACACTCTTTTCAGCCATTAAATATATCTTCCTTTTCTTTCGGGCAAGTAATTATACATGAATCCCCTTCAATAAATACTCTCTATATAGAATCATTATCATATTAAATAGACTCTGTCAATTGGCGGGACATCAGGCAATGAAAGGACTCTCACATACTTTCTGCTATACACAGCATTTTTAAGTTAACATAAAAAAACCGGCACGTTAGCAACAAGTGCCGGCATAATTAACTCTAACTAAATAAACGGGTGAAAATTATCAGTCCGATCCGATAGCTTCCCTGGTCATTTTTTCCGCTGTCGCAAATACAGCCTTTTTTTCTTCCTCTGTCCTTGCTTCAATATAAAATCTGACTTTAGGCTCCGTACCCGATGGTCTTATCATTAACCAGGAACCATCATCAAACACCAGCTTCGTACCATCAACGGTTATTACTTTCTTGACAGTCCGCTGAGCTCCGTCAATGTCAACTATTGAGCCTTCCTTATAACTATCTCTTATTATTGCAAGCCGGTTCTTCAGCACATCACCTGCAAGCGAGCGGTCTACTGCAATACCTGAACGGTCGGGATAGTAATAGCCGAATTCATCCATAATATCATTGAGGTAAGGACTCAAATTCTTTCCTGTTACAGCCATCATCTCAATGGCCAGAAGAATCCCGAACAGCGCATCCTTTTCCAGGGTATGGTTAAATCCCGAAATCCCATCGGATTCCTCAAAGCATACAATCGCTCTCTCCTGAGTATCCTTTACCATATAGGGCCTGAAATTTTTAAACCCTACCATTGTCTCCTTAATAGGGAGATCCAGTTTCTCAGCTATGGCATTTACCAGGTTGCTTGTACCAACGGACTTTGCTACAACCCCGTTAAATCCCTTATGCACATGAAGGAAGTGCAGCGCCATTGCTCCGAAATAGTTCATAGCTATGATCATATTATCGTCAGCATGACGAATACGATCACCGTCCGGGTCAAGTATTACACCAAGCTTAAACTTACAAGTACTCTCAGCAAGTTTTTCTGTAAGAACCTTCATGTTACTATCGGAAGGCTCGGGAGCAACACCCCCAAACAAATAATCATCATCGGTCCTTAAATAGTGTATTTTGCTGCTATTTCCAATTATCTTTTCAATACGCCCTCTTGAAGCGCCGTGAACATTATCAATAAAGATGATGCAATCCTCGTTGTTCAGAAAATCCTTGATTTTTTGAATATCAATAGTTTTTCGCTCCATAACATAACGGATATACAACTCGGTCAAGTCTACTGTCTCAATTTCCTTCGGTTCAACTCCGGGCACCACTGTGGCATCATTCATAAGGCGGTTTGCCGCCTCTTCAATCTTTTTTGTAATTTCTGGCCCGGCAGGCCCTCCATCGGAAGGATTAAACTTAAATCCGCCGTAGTTCGCGGGGTTATGAGAAGGGGTCAAGTTAATGCTGCAGGCTGCTTTCATCATTTCGATACCTGACGAAAATTCAGGGGTAGTCGCTTCACCGGCATACCATGCCCTAATGCCTTCCTTCATGAGCAGACCTATAGATTCTTTAGCAAAGTCAGAACCCAGAAACCTGTTATCATGTCCAACTATAACACCCCGTGATTGTATCTCCTGAAAATCAGCTACACCCATAGCCTTCATCACTTCAGGGTCATTGGATTTAAACATTTCGATAATCGCCAGTGTTACTATCCTGACATTATTAAAAGTATAGTCTGTACCGATTTCCCCTCTCCAGCCTGACGTGCCGAATACGATCTCTGCAGGAGCAGTATTTTCTCTTGCAAATCTTTCTATGACAGATAATAGGTCTCTATTTTTTTCAACATCCGACAATATTGCTTTCCAGCAAGAAGCAGCGCTATTAAATTCCTGCGTCATTGTCCCTCCGGCTATTTTGAATTACATATTAGGTAGATAATAATTATATAACATACATTCCGCTCAAAAAATAGTTTAACTGTTAATTATACCAATTAAAAAAGCATTTTGTTTTGGCAGGTCAATAAGTTAACATAACCCCCTATGATTATATCAGTTATTGGAGCTGGGACCTGCAGCAAAGAAATCTATACACTAGCCGAACATGTCGGGACACTGATTGCGCAAAAAGGGGCCACTCTTGTTACAGGAGGGCTAAGCGGAGTTATGGAGGCAGCTTCTAAAGGCGCCAGCGAAGCCGGAGGAATAGTTGTCGGCATTCTCCCGGGTTTCAGCAAAGAAGAGGCTAACGATTACGTAACAATACCCATAACAACCGGGCTCAGCCATGCAAGAAATGTAATCGTAGCCAGGTCTGCCGATGCGGTTATTGCAGTCTCCGGCGAATACGGGACATTATCTGAAATTGCTATAGCATTAAAACTCGGCAAGCCGGTTATTGGAATTAATACTTGGGACAATGTTGAAGGACTTATTAAAGCAGAATCTTCTGAAGAAGCTGTAGAAAAGGCTTTTGAACTTGCCAATAAATTAAAATAGGGGCGAACAGCCGTTCGCCCCTACCATTTATCGATCTTCTTACTTCCCTGACATGTCCTGCAAATACTTAAAGAATGCTCCTTTTGTTGAAAGAACCAGCCAGTCTTTTTCCGACAGCGTAGTTTTATATGTCTCCATTGTCTTCAAAAAACGGTAAAATTCTCTCGACTCTTTGTTCTGATTATAAGCAGAAGCATAAATTGCCGTGGCTTCAGCATCAGCTTTACCGATAATCTCCTGTGCGGTCCTATAAGCGCCGGACTCAATCTTCTTCAGTTCCCGTTCCTTATCTCCAATAATCTTGGAAGCCTTCCCCTGGCCTTCAGAGCGGAACTTATCGGCTATTCTTTTACGTTCCGTGATCATCCTTTCGTAAATCTTCTTCTGGACTTCTTCAACGTAGTTAATGCGTTTAAACCGAAGATCCAGGAGTTCTATCCCGAGTTCAAGTGTCCTCGGAGCTGCAGCTACAATAATAGAACGTGTAATTTCCTCTCTGCCGATCCTGATTTCCTGTAATTTCGCAGCCAACTCTCCTTCTGCCGATCCTTCCGGAACCTCGGGCTGACGATTTGTAGAGCGTACTATTTCAACAAGCAGATGTTTTGCGATCGCGTTTCTCGTCTCACCGTCCAGCATATCATCAAGCCGTGACTGGGCCAGACGTTCGTTCTGCACACGCTGGAAGAAAAGCAGGGGGTCCTTAATGCGCCACCTTGCATAGGTATCAACCCATATAAATCTTTTGTCCTTTGTGGGGACCTGATTTGGGTCGCCGTCCCACTCGAGAAACCTCTTATCAAAAAAGTTGGCATGCTGGATACCAGGTATCTTGAAATGTATCCCCGGTGATGTAATAGGCTCACCTATTGGTTTACCAAACTGAGTGATGATCACCTGCTCAGTTTCACGGACAATATAGGCGGAAGAAACCGTCACAATAATCATCAACAGTACAATTCCCGCTATTATTACTGGTTTGGCTTTGTCCATTACTTCACCTCCTTTTCAAGCTGAAACAATGGCAGAATCCCTGTGGCTTGCTCGTCGGTAATCAGCTTTCTCCCGACATTGGACATAACATCATTCATTGTTTCAAGGTAAATACGCTGCCGGGTCACTTCAGCGGCCTTGGAGTACTCTTTAAAAATAGAATCAAACTTTGAGGCTTCACCCTTTGCTCTGTTCACTCTTTCAAGGGCATATCCTTTTGCTTCTTCAATTGTCTTTTCAGCTATACCGCGGGCCCTCGGAATAATTTTGTTATATTCAGATTTTGCCTGATTGATCAGTTTTTCCTTTTCCTGTTCAGCTTCATTGACTTCATTAAAAGCAGACTGCACCGGCTTCGGAGCATTTGCGTCCTGCAATACAACCTGGTCAACCTTTATTCCCATTTCATACTGATCACAGAGGTCCTGAATTTTTACTTTAACAGCGTCAGCAACTTCCTGCCGGCCGAATGTTATAACTTCATCGACTGTCCGGTCACCAACGATTCCACGCATAATAGCTTCATTAATATCTCTGAATGTCTGTTCCGCATTTCTCACTCTGAATAAGAACTGATATGGATCTTTGATACGGAACTGGACAATCCACTCAACCTCCGCAGCATTCAGGTCGCCTGTCAATAATAGTGACTCTTCCTGATAATTAGTGGCCGAATACCTGGTCCTGACTCCCGGGGTACTCGATCGGAAACCAAATTCCAGCTTCAACTGCCTCTCCACCGGAACTTTAATGACCTCTTCAACGCCGAAAGGCATTTTAAAGTTCAACCCGGGATTTACCGTACGAGTGTACTTACCGAAACGTAACACAATGCCGACCTCTTCAGGATCTACGGTGAACCATAAAGACGACACAAAACTTAAAACTAGTAAAGCTGCTATAACGGCAATTACCGCTTTTGGATTAATCTGGGGCAACTTAACATTTTTCAAATCAAACTGCTGTTGATCCATAAAATTCCCTCCTTATATAAGATGTTTAAAATAGTAATCAATATTCAACTAAATTACAACCGGCAATAAAATAACTATTTGAACGTTTTCCAAAACCCTTGACTTCCTCATTCAGTTTGCTTTAATTTGGATAAGTTCATATTCTATCTTATTATTTCGACCGGAGGATGTCTTGGCAAAAAACAGCATGTACCTTTATGGAAAAAACTCGGTTTTTGAACGGTTAAAGGCAGATCCTGCCAGTATCCGCCAGGTATTCATCCAGGATAATTTCAAGGCCCCTGACATTATTACATTAATTAAATCTCTGAAAATCCCGGTAAAGCATGTCAATGATAACGAATTGCTTAAAATCAAGCGTGCAGATCGATTGCAGGGCATTGTAGCGGAAATCAAAAAATACGAATACATTAATTTCGATTATCTATTGAACAAAGGACTTGAAGAAAAACTCTCTTTCATTTTTCTGGACAGCCTGAATGACCCTCATAACCTGGGATCCATTATGCGAATAGCAGCCTGTTTCAGTGGTTTTGCCCTTGTTATACCGGAACACAGTTCATGTGAGATAAATGAAACAGTCATACATGTCGCTTCAGGAGGAGAAAGCTTTGTGCCTGTAGCAAAGGTAACAAATCTGTCCAATGCTTTGCAAAAAGCAAAAAAAGCAGGCTACTGGGCTGTTGGTACGGTAGTTGAAGACGGCGAGAACATCAATAAAGTGTCCCTTCCCTTTCCTATCTGCCTGGTTCTTGGAACCGAAGGGAGGGGAATTCGTTACGGCATTCAAAAGCACCTTGATATGAAAATAACCCTTCCGATGGCCGGTGCCGAGCTTTCTTTTAATGTAGCAATGGCATGTGCGATTTTTTCTCATGAAATCGCTAAACAGCGGGGAGAGTAAATACAGCATGAAAATCGGATATCCAAACCACCCCCGCAAAGACCTGCTCGAGGAAATTGAGTGGATAGGTAAAAACGGTTTCGATTTCGTTGATCTCTTTCTGGAAGAAGACCTTGCCGCACCTCATATGGTTGATATAAAAGCAACAAAAAAGCTTCTGAAAAAATACAATCTAAGCACTGTAGGACATACCCCCTGGTATCTGCCCACCGGCTCACCTTCAAAAACAATCAGGGACGCTGCAGTGACAGAAGCCAATAAATGTTTTGAAGTGTTCACACAATTAAATGTTAAATTTGTCACTATTCATTCCAACTGGCCGCCAAAGCTGTTTTCATTAAAAGAGGGGATAAAGTTTCAGGTTGAAACCCTCAGGAAAATTGTAAGAAACGCTAAAGCATTTGATATTAGTATAGTGTATGAACCCATTGACTCACCCTATGATAACGTCAAGAATATTGCTGAAATCCTGGACAGTGTGCCTGACCTCTACCTTCATATTGATATAGGACATGCAAACCTGTCGGGACGAAACCCGGAAGAATTCATTAAAAAGCTCCACAAGAGATTGAAACATATTCATCTTCACGACAATGACGGAAACAGGGATTTGCACCTGCCCATTGGAGCGGGGAAAATTAACTGGGGGCGGCTTATCAGAGTACTAAAAAAATATTATGACGGCACTATTACACTGGAGATATTTTCTCAGGACCGTGATTTTGTTTTACTAAGCAAAGAGAAACTGAAAACATTATGGGGCAACTACTAACAAGAGCCTATAAAACTTTTCCTTCCCATTATGCATATATATTCAACAAGCCATCCCGTCTTCATCGGGGCTTTGCTCATCAGAGCAGGCTTCTAACATTTTCTTGTAATGATTGGGGTATACTTCCTTTGCACAATCAGGACAAATCCCATGACTAAAGTCAGCATCGGAACGGTCACGAATGTAAATTTCGATCTGGTTCCAATATCCGTTGTCATCGCGTATCTTTTTACAGCATGAACAGATAGGAATCAGCCCGCTCAATGTCTTTATTTCTGAAAGTGCCTCTTCAAGCTCCTTAATCAGTTCATCCTTTTTTTCTTCAGCTATTTTGAGGTCCGTAATGTCTCTGACAATCGTTACTATATGCGGCTTCCCGTTGATTACGATGTTTTCAACATAAACCATACAATCCCTCACCTCTCCGCATTTTCTTACAATTTCAAGATAAAAACCCTGAACACTTCCTTTTTCTTTCAGAATTTCACGTATGTACTGACGATGATTGGGATCTCTGTATAAATTGAGTTCAAAAGGGGTCTTGCCTAGCACCTCGTCAGGACTATATCCAAAAACCTTTTCAAACCCCTCATTAACTTCAATAAAGCGGCCTTCTTCAAGCGATGTGATTGTTACTGAATCCGGGCTTGCATAAAAGGCCTTTGAAAATTTCTCCTCAGATATTCTCAAATTCTCTTCCATCTTCTTCTGCTCAGTGATATCTCTTGAGTGCACAACTACTCCGTTTATGCCCTCATCATGCAGAAGGTTTCTTCCTATTGAATCAAGTGTCCTCCACGAACCGTTTTTATGTTTCACCCGGTACACTACACGTTCAATTGAGTCCGGCAAAGCAACGGCCTTTCCTAATGCAGCAACAGCATGTTCTTGATCATCCTCATGCATAAACTCAAATGCATTTCTGCCTTTTCGCTCTCCGGGTGTATACCCAAGGATCTTTTCAACAGACGGGCTCTCAAACATTATCATTCCGTCAACTCCGACTATGCAGATAATATCAGAAGAATATTCAATAATTTCTCTAAATTTTTTCTCGCTTTTCTGCAATGCTTCTTCCATCAGCCTTCTCTGTCTAACTTCATCCTTAAGAAGATTGTTCTTATTAAGAAGTTGGCCCATATAGCTCATCCGCTGGTAAAAAAGGACTGTAATGATCAATGACATTAATACTGAAGCAACTGATTCAAGCAGAACAGTTGAAAAAGAATACCAGCCTTCCTGAGGTGCAAGCTCAAGTGACCAGTGTCCGTTCGGCACAGGGATATCAATAGCGACAGGGTCAATTAAGGCATTATGATCATTACCGGCAATTATGAGAGAAGCCGCTGTGTCAGGGTCCTGTCGGGAAAGATTGTATTGGTACCCACCGGATACAAGCTGATCTTGGTTACTCGCAGCCAACAGTTTATCAAGCTTTATAAGGACAATCGTAAAACCCCAAAACCTTTTAGTGTCAGAGTGCTTCTCCTCAAGAAACACAGGATATCGTCCTATGACTGCCATACCGCCCTGTATCAGCTCAAAGGGGCCTGCAAGCGTCAACTTCTCTGATTGAACTGCTTCCAGGGCCTCCGTTCTGCGCTCTGGATCATTTAATATATCATGCCCTATTGCAGCCTCATTCCCCTCTAGTGGGTATATTTTGCGGACTACACCTGAAGGCGCAAGCTGAAGACTGCTTATTCCGCCATAACGGGCAATCATGTCTTGTGCCAGTTCTTCAAAATTACTTATCTCACCATATTCCTGAATGAGTGACGCGAGAGCATATGTAGCGGAAATAGAACGGTCTAACTGTCTTGATATGGAATATGCCTGTGACGCTCCGACCTCGGCAACTACTTTACGGAGCCCCGCAAGTTTCTTCTGCTCCGACATATTCACAAGAAACGCACACAATAATAATGTCACAATAAAAGCTGTGACTGTCATAATTATTGTCCTCCCCTTAGCAGGACCACTCACAATATCATTCTGCTTCATATAAACCTCGTACTAAATTAATCATATAATCAGCTGATTCCGCCCGTTTATTTCCACATCAGGTTTCAACCCATTATCGCCGGTTCCTGTAAGCAGTTCCAACTCGCTGACAGAGCAGTTTTCATTGAAAATATCATCAAATAGAGGGGCAATTTCGATAAAGGCATTTAACACTTCCGGATTAAAATGCTCAGGCATTGTCCTTCCGTCTCCTTCAGTAATAATCTTGTTTACTTCTTCATGGCTAAAGGATTTTTTATAAGGTCTTTTACTCCTCAATGCATCATACTGGTCTGCTATCATCACTATCATTCCTTCCACAGGCACCTCATTTCCTTTTAATCCTTCAGGATATCCGGTGCCGTCCCATCTCTCATGATGGCTCAATGCAATTGACGCAGCCATCTGTATTACGGGATGCGACGAACCGTCCAGCATATTTTTGCCTATCGATGTATGTGACTTCATGATTTCGAACTCGTCGAATGTAAGTTTTCCAGGCTTCAGAAGTATATTGTCAGGTATCCCTATTTTTCCGATATCATGCATAACACTCGCAAATGTTATTTGGTGGATGAAGTCCTCAGGCATATTGAGTACGTCTGCCAGCTTGTTTGAGTAAAAACCTATTCTCGAAATATGATTGCCCGTATCAGTGTCCCTGTATTCAGCAACCCTTGTGAACCTCTGGATAATCTCTCTGCTTATGCTTTCCGTCTGAGAAAGCGCACCTGCGAGCTCCTGGGTCCTTCGCTGGACAATACTCTCAAGTTCCTTTTTATAATTTTTTTCTCTCTCTTTGAACCTGTTAAACTCCACGGCTTTTTCTACTGTGCTAATCATATATTCGGGAGAAAAGGGCTTGATCAGCAGATTAAAAGCACCCTTGTTTATTGCCTTTATTGCTGAATCAAATTCAGCATACCCGGTCATAAGAACCACTGGCTTCCCGGGATACAGTGAATGTATGTTATCGAGAAGCTGCATGCCGCTGACTTCAGGCATTTTTACATCCGTCAGAACAACATCAAATATCAGCTCCCTCGAGACCTCAAGTGCTTCAATGGCATTACTGCACAGTATCGAAGTATACCCCTGTTCTTCCAGCAGCAGGCTGACAGCCTTAAGTGTCAATGGATCATCGTCAACAACAAGAACCGACCCTGGTTTGCTATCCTTCATTTTATTCCTTTCTTAATGTTCACATTCATTCTATTCACTGGCCTTTATCACCTCTCTTGCCAGTTTTTCCAACGGCAGCACTTTATCAACCCCACCCCTCTTAATAGCCTCATTGGGCATTCCAAATACCACCGACGTCGCTTCATCCTGGGCTATGTTATAGGCCCCGCTCTCTTTCATTTCAAGCATGGCCCTTGCCCCGTCATCGCCCATACCAGTCATGATTACGCCGACTGCATTCTTGCCTGCATATCTGGCTGTTGATCGAAAAAGAACATCTACAGACGGACGATGCCGGCTGACAAGCGGTCCGTCTTTTACTTCCACATAATATCGTGCTCCGCTTCTTTTAAGCAGTGTGTGCCGGTTACCCGGGGCTATCAGTGCCTGCCCCCTGAGCACAGTATCATTGTCCGCAGCCTCTTTTATGGTTATCCGGCAAATCCCGTTGAGACGGTTTGCAAATGCCCTGGTGAAATTTTCAGGCATATGCTGGACTATGACAATACCAGGTGCATCGGCCGGTATGGATTCCAGGAATATTCTAAGGGCTTCCGTCCCCCCCGTAGACGCGCCGACTACGATAATCTTTTCAGTTGTCCTGATCATTGCACTTGATCTCGGTTTTGCAAGAACAGCATCGGCAGTAAGTTTGGGCTGGATCTTGAGGGTCCTCTGTTTAATTGTTCTGACTTTTGCGACTGACGCTGCTTTCACTGCGTCACAAATTCGTATCCGTGCCTCCTCCAGAAACTGCTTTGTGCCTACAGATGGTTTCTGAATGATTTCAATTGCACCGTACTCCATGGCCTTCAGAGCTGTCTCCGATCCCTTTTCAGTAAGGCTTGAACACATAACAACGGGAATCGGATGCTGGCTCATTATCTTCTGCAGGAATGTAATACCGTCCATCCTCGGCATTTCCACATCAAGCGTTATTACATCAGGGACCTCCTGCCTGATTTTATCTGCTGCAACATAGGGATCCGATGCTGTAGCCGCAACTGTAATACCAGAATCTGAATTAAGAATCTCTTCCAGGGTCTGCCTTACTACTGCCGAGTCATCAACTATCAAAACTTTTATTTTCTTCTTCATCAGCTATTCCCCTTGACCGTTTGTTTCAGTCTATTGTCACTAACGCTCTCCGGATCATGCACCGGCAGACATAGGGAAACGCATGATCCGACTTCATTTGAAGATTTGAGATTTATATAACCTCCATGCGCTTTTACAATATACTGCGCTATTGTCAGGCCAAGACCGATTTTTTCAATTGACTTCTTTGTGGTACAGAATGGTTCAAATACTTTTTTCATCAACTCCTGTTTAATACCATCTCCGGTGTCATAAATATCTATATGGATATATTTGTCATCCTTCGCTGTAGAGATCTTTATTGCACCATGTTCTCTTACTTCATCCACCGCATTATCGATTATATTCTCTATAGCAATTCTCAACTGCTCTTTTTTCCCTATCACCATCACAGCTCCGCTGTCAAGAACAGTTTCAAATGTCACATCAGGATGAAGATTTGTAGCATAAGCATCACCTATCGCCATGATTAGACTGTTAACATCAAGGACATTATCAGAACCGTAAAATGCAGCCCGGTCCATCACTAAAAGGTATTGAACAATAGAAGAAATTCGCTCTATGCCTCCCATTGTCTCTGACACAAGCGGTCCAATGTCATTCCTTATAAATTCGATTTTTGATTTTCTGAACCAGGCAAGGTATTCCAGGACATCAGCATTTGCTCCAGAATTATCGGACTGCATTATATTTAATATATTAGAAAACCTGTCCGCACACTCCAGGAGCTTTTTCGAGTAATTATTAATAGTTCCCACATTGCTCTTGATAAACCCGAGAGGATTATTTATCTCATGGGCCATTCCAGAAGCCAGGCGTGCTACCGCAGATATCTTCTGTTCTTCAATAAGCCGATTCTGTGCCTCATGGAATCTCTTCAATGCATCTTCAGAACTCTTCCGAGCCTCAACCAGTTCCCTTTTCAACCCTGTCGCCCTTGCAGCCGTTCTCACCCGTGCTATTAACTCGTCAGGCGCAATCGGTTTTGTAATGTAATCGTCAGCACCTTTATCCAGCCCTGTTATACGATTTTCAACTGCAGACAGATGAGAGAATAAGATAATGGAATAAAGTCTACTGTCATGGTCCAGCGAATCCAGTACATTAAGACCGCTCATAACAGGCATTTCAATATCTAGAAGAACCACATCCGGGTCAATCGAATTAATATATTCAATTCCTTTGCGGCCATTGTCAGCAACATATGTTCTGAAACCAGCCTCCTCAAGAAGCTGACTTACATATCTTTGAATTGACTGACTATCATCAATAATTATCACAGCCGGTTTAAAATGGTTGTTTAACATATTGCTCATATCAAATGATTTGCTCTGAACAGCGCAGAACGTCCTCCGTTGATATCCCATTATCGATCAACGTCATATAAACCTCACCCGTCTCAGTATTAAAATACAGTTTTCGCCCTGCAACACCTCCAACATGCGTAGAATGCAGTTTAAGGCCTGATGATTTAATCGTTAATATGGCAGTCTGTATATTCTGAATCCCGACATCAATCTTCCTGCTTCCGCTACGTGAAGAAAACATATGCGCGCCACCGAACAGCTTAACCTCCAACTCCCCGGCCCTGACTCCCATGTGTTTAAGTCTTTTGGCCATTTTCACTATGGCCTGATCAACATACTTGTACTCTTCTACATCAACTTCATCATTTTCACATGTACTGGATTTTGTCGGCAGAAATCCATGGCAAATGGCTCCTACTTTGAACTGCGGGCTGAACATCGTAACCGATATACATGACCCGAGAACCGTTGATACCACTGAAGGAGATTTGGATATCCATATTTCACAGGGCTTGAGGTAAATTGTCGGGAGTCCTTCGCAGTTCAGCTTCACAGCGGCCTCCTGTATATAGTAGGGGCAACCTGTACCAGGGGAACGTCCATACCGTGCAGTGTTTCGGAATGTCCAAGAAATAAATACCCCCCCGGCCTCAAATGTCTGAAAAACCTGTTCAGAATCATCTCCTGCGTGGGCCTGTCAAAATATATAAGCACGTTCCGGCAGAAAATAATGTCCATCGGTTCACGCATCCCGAAATCTCCGTCTATAAAATTCAGTCTCCTAAATCTAACAGACTCTCTCAACGCTGGTGTTATACGCACCAGATCATTTGACCTGTTTCTGCTTTTAAGAAGATATTTCTTTTTCATACTCATAGGAATAGGTTCTACGCGCTCATGATCGTAAATTGCCTGTTTGGCCTTATCAAGCACTCTAGTAGATATATCAGTTGCCAGGATCATGTAACGAAATCTAAAGCCGGGGCACTTTTCCGCAAATTCACTTAAAACCATGGCCAGTGTATAGGGCTCTTCACCGGTGGAGCACCCGGCACTCCATACCATTAGCGTATTGTTTATGCCGGCTCCTCTTCCCGTCATCAGCACCGGCAGTGTTTTCTGAACAAGATAGTCAAAGTGGTTTGGTTCTCTGAAGAAGTCTGTTTTGTTGGTGGTGACCACATCTATCATATGAATAAGCTCATTATTCATCCCCTCGGGGCTGAAAAGAAAGTCACAGTATTCCGGAAATGATTGAATGCCCAAACAGCGCAGTCTTTTTTGGAGCCGTGATTCAAGCATGACCTTTTTTGAATCAGGCATCTTGATACCAAATTCATTGTGTATGAATTCACTCAGTCGCAGGAAATCCCTCTCTGAAAGACTGGACTTAAAGGTGTTTGTACATTCTTTATCATTCATTACTTTTGGCATAATAATTATTCCGGCAGACAGCTCTCAGTAATCAGCTATAAAGACTAAGAGCTGTCTACTGATAGCCTTATCTCTAATCTTCAGTTTTCTCCGAAGCGTTGTAACTGCCTGCATCCTGGACTATGGACAGCTCATCGGTTGAGAATACTTTGTCTATATCAAGGATCATGATAAACTGCTCATCACGCTTGCCCATTCCCTTGATGAAGTCGGTCTTCAATTTTGTACCGATCTTCGGTGCAGGCTCTATCTGGCCAGGTTCAAAATCATGCACTTCCTGAACAGAATCCGCCAGTGCGCCGAGGACTGTTGATTCTCCGTCAAGAGATACCTCGACAATGATTATGCATGTGTTCACCGTCTTTTCCGCCTCGGACATTCCGAATTTCAGCCTGAGGTCCACTACCGGAACAACACCGCCTCTCAAATTGATCACCCCGCACATGAATTCAGGTGTCTGCGGTACTTTTGTTACAGTTGTATATTCCAGCACTTCGCGGACTTTTGAGATATCAATTGCAAAAACCTCTTCGTCCAGCTTAAATGTGAGATGCTGTGTTGCTTCTTCTATTTCCGTAACGCTCATTTTTTAACCTCCGGGGTTAACCATCGAGCGTCGTTCGTCGTGCGTTTTTCACGCTCGACGCCCGACGCTCGACGTTAGACGTCCTTTTTAGTATTTCTCAAACTCACTATCCGGGTTGTTCCCGTTATCATCCATTGTCAGCGCAACACCGGCAGTTTTTTCCACTTCTGCCGTTCCTTGAGCTGCAATGTGTGCAACCTGCACTCTGTGCTCTTTATGCGGAACAGTCTTTTTTACGCTTACTAGTGAGTGTTGCTGTATTCCGCTGCCGCTGTCGTCAAGCCTGAAGAATGATATGTTCTCCTGAAGCTGTTCAGCCTGTGCTGCCAGTTCCTCCGAAGTAGAGGACATCTCCTCGGAAGCTCCCGCGTTCTGTTGAATTACTGAATCGAGCTGCTGGATGGCCTTGTTGATCTGCTCGGCTCCGCTGTTCTGCTCGTTGCTTGCTGCATTTATCTCCTGAACAAGTTCTGCTGTCTTCTGAATATCAGGTACAAGCTGTGCCAGCATCTCGCCCGCTTTTTCTGCAACTTCTACACTCGATGATGAAAGTTCGCTGATCTCGCCTGCTGCTGTCTGGCTTCTTTCAGCAAGCTTTCTTACTTCGGCTGCAACAACCGCGAATCCCTTTCCATGTTCACCTGCCCTTGCTGCTTCGATGGCTGCGTTTAATGCCAGGAGGTTTGTCTGCCTTGCTATTTCTTCGATAATAGAAATCTTGCCTGCAATATCTTTCATTGCAGTAACTGCCTGTGAAACAGCTTCACCGCCCTCTTTGGCATTTTCAGCCGCCTTCGCCGAAATTTTTTCTGTCTGCAGTGCATTGTCCGCGTTCTGTCTGATATTTGCAGCCATCTGCTCCATTGAGGAGGAAGCTTCCTCGGCAGAAGCTGCCTGCTCTGTTGAGCCCTGCGACATCTGTTCAGAACTGGAGCTCATTTCCTTGCTCCCTACTGCAACATTATCAGCAGCTGACTTTACATCGCCGACAATAGAGCGGAGGTTTTCCACCATACTTTTCATTGCGGCAAGAATCCCAGTTTCGTTTTTTGTTGAATCAAATTTAAGGCTGAGATCTCCCTCTGCAACCCTGGCTGCAATATCTGCAAGGAAAGCCGGCTCGCCGCCCAGTTGAGCCAGGACCTTACGGCGAATAACAAGGTAAGAGAATACAGTAATGGAAATTACTACAATAACCATAGTTATGATTATCCATAGAAGCCTCTGACCTTTAGCCGCGAATTCCTCAACTGTTGATTTTGTACGATCATCAAGCATCTTAAAGAAATCATCAATCGGATCCATGATCTTTGCCTTGTCCTGATGGTATTTGTCGTCAAACATAATGCGCCTTGCCAATTCAAGGTTCGGTTCCTTTTTGACTGTATAATTGCCTCGCCCGTCATCATAGAGACCCTTTACAGCATTCATTGCAATCGTTTCGGTGGTAACAAGGTCATTTGAGTTGTTTTGTGCTTCCTTCAGCTTGCCAAATTCGGAATCAGTAAATCCCAGTCCTTTCATCAAGGATTGCAGTGGGATGGTTCTGCCGTCAGGCCGAGCTTTTTTGCCATTGCGGACGTCTAATATGTGCCAATATTCATCTTCATACTTAGAGTCTCCGCCTGTTGACACATATGTACGCGCCAGTCTCGTTAAATCGTCTGAGCTTTGGCGCAATTCGTCGGCAAGCTGATATGATTCATAACGGATTCCCTCTTTCTCCACAAGAATGTTCTGGTTTTTCAGCATCAACACTGTCACCACGGCAAGCCCGATAAGCAAAAGAGTTGATATTGAGTAAATACTCATAAAAAGTTTTTTTAATGTCATTTCAAATACCTCACAAATATTTATTTAGATACTCATGTCTCATTTTGATATACATGCGTCAGAGGCTTCTGAGTCTTTAACGCTTCCTGCATCCTGAACGAGTGCCAGCTCATCTGAAGAAAAGACCTTGTCAATATCGAGGATCATGATAAACTGGTCATCACGTTTTCCCATTCCTTTGATGAAATCAGTGTTTAATTTTGTCCCGATTTTCGGTGCGGGCTCTATCTGGTCAGCTTCAAAGTCATGCACTTCCTGCACTGAATCCGCCAGAGCTCCGAGTACTGTTTTTTCTCCATCAAGTTCAATTTCAACAATAATTATGCACGTATTAACGGTCTTTTCAGCTTCCAGCATTCCAAACTTCAGGCGAAGGTCTACCACAGGTACCACGCCGCCTCTCAGGTTAATTACACCCTTCATAAAACCAGGTGTTTGAGGGACCTTTGTGACGGATGTATATTCAAGCACCTCCCGGACCTTTGATATGTCCAGGGCAAACACTTCTTCATCCAGTTTGAATGTCAGGTGCTGGGTTGCTTCTTTTATTTCTGCTATGCTCATTTATAACCTCCGGTTATAAGCTGTCAGCTCTCAGCTGTCAGCCTTTGGATGTTTTATCCTTAGCTGAAAGCTGATCGCTATTAGCTTCTTTTATTAATATTTCTCAAACTCACTGTCTGTTTTATTTACATCACCGCCACCCATATTTATGGCTATTCCTGACTCACTATCTGCTGCTGTATCATGTGTTATGATTTGATGGGTCCTGGCTTCAATATCTGAACCAGGAGAGACGGATTTGTACGTTGCCGTCGGTGAAGCGTGTTTATGGCCAGATACTACATGTCTACTGCTATCATCTCCAACCTTAAAGAACGCAATCGTGTGCTGGAGCTGCTCTGCCTGTGAAGCCAGCTCTTCTGCTGTTGAGGACATCTCTTCGGAAGCGCCTGCATTCTGCTGGATTACCTTGTCGAGTTGCTGGATTGCCTTGTTTATCTGCTCTGCGCCGCTGTTCTGCTCATTGCTTGCAGCGTTAATCTCCTGCACAAGCTCTGCTGTCTTCTTTATATCCGGAACCATCTTGTTCAGCATTTCACCGGCCTTTTCAGCAACTTCAACACTAGAGGAAGAAAGGTCGCTTATCTCGGCTGCTGCTGTCTGGCTGCGTTCTGCCAGTTTCCTTACTTCAGAGGCAACTACCGCAAAGCCTTTTCCGTGTTCACCGGCCCGTGCCGCCTCAATAGCTGCATTTAAGGCAAGCAGATTTGTCTGTCTGGCTATTTCTTCAATGATCGATATCTTGCCTGCAATCTCCTTCATTGCACCAACTGCCTGTGTGACTGCTTTACCGCCTTCCTGTGCGTCTTTTGCGGCCTTTACAGCAATCTTGTCGGTCTGCTGTGCATTATCAGAGTTTTGTCTGATATTGGCAGTCATCTGTTCCATGGAAGATGATGCCTCTTCCGCATTAGCAGCCTGCTCTGTTGCTCCCTGTGACATCTCCTCTGAATTGGAACTCATCTGCTGGCTTCCTGATGATACATTGTCTGCAGCGGACTGGACATCAACAACAACTTCTTTCAGTTTTTCCGCCATTGCCTTCATTGCTGCAAATACTCCGACATCACGCTTTCTTCCTGATTCAAGTTTCATGGTCAGGTCACCTTCAGCAATCTTTTGAGCTATATCAGAAATATAAGCCGGTTCTCCGCCCAGCTGATTCAGTACGCTTCTGGTAATAAAAAATGCAATGACTACAACGAGGACTATAGCAACTAAGCATAACAACATTACTATCATTACACTTCTCCCGGCATCTGCCATTGTGCTTTCCTCCTGTTCGAACATCTCTTTGCTTTCCTCTTTGATTGTTGATTCGACAAGCGGCTCTATCTTATGCACTGCTTCTCTCATTACAGCGGTTAGCTCTTTTATTTCCTTGTCCTCAGCAACAAGGGCCTTAAATGACTTAAGGTAAACACCAAGATCACCTTTTACATCATTCTTCTCATCTTCGGAAAGTGCGGAGACGTCTATATTCTTTAGCAGTTTATCTATGACTTTCTCGGCCTTGGCTTCGTATTTTGTGTCACCGCGAAGGAGGTAGTCTTTTTCATGGCGGCGGAGCATAAGATAGTCTTCCTTTGCCTTGTTTACGTAATAGCTGTCAAGATCAGCTTCAATGCTGTGGGCCGCTTCCCTGAACTCCTCAACAGTTTTTTTGTTCTTTTCCTTAACATATGCACCGAACGCCTGATTATATTCTTCTATGTCTTTATTAAGGGTCGCCTTAACTTCTTCGCTCAGGCTGGAAGCCTCGGTCTGTTCCTTAAACTCGGATATCAGTCCATGTGCCCGATCGATATATTTGGTTTTCCCTCTCAGCATGAAGTCCTTCTCTGCCCTTCTTATCTGCAGGAGGGTGATTTTAAGTGCGCTTGTATCATATCCATCTACCATTATTCCGACTTCATGGGCGGCTTTCCTGAACTCTCCCTGCAGGCCAGACTTATGGTCAAGTCCTTTTGTAACCCATGCATCTATTAGTGCGTTAAATGATTTGTGGTATTCACCGGCGTATTTTTTGATGTCCTCTGCTGTCTTTATACCAGCGGCATCTCCATCTTCGGATTCAATAGTTTCAAATTCATCGGACTTCTCTGTTATCTGATTGACTAATTTGCCGACTTTGTCTTTATACTTAAGGTTTTTTCTGAGCAGAAAATCCTTCTCTGCCCTGCGTGACTGGAGCATCAGGGTCCCAATGTCACTTGCAATGCTCTTCATCTTCTCGTTTTTGTTAAGGATCTCATTGTAATTGTCCTGCGTCGTTGACAGTGTGGACCAGAACAGTAATATTACTGCTGCGAACAGGATGCCTACCAAACCGAATCCCAATCCAATCTTTTTACCCAATTTCATGTTTGTGTAACCTTCCAAAAATTTCATTATTCTTTCTCCTTAAAAAAACATTACTAATTGTTAGGCTTTAAAAAAGCCGATTATTATGCAATCACTGATTACATTAAATAGTTAATTGTCCAAGATAATCCCTACTACTGTGTTTAAAACTAATTACCTCCTCTTTGCCTTTATATTTATACTTCCTGTCTTCAAATCCAAAAACGTACTTTCTCTTATATTTCAAACAGCTGCTTCCGCAACTTCATCTATTACTGCCGTATGCATAAGTTTTGGAGCATCAAGAATCAGGGCTACATTACCGTCTCCCAGAATGGTTGCACCGGACACTCCTTCAACATGTTTGTAAAATTTACCTAGTGATTTTATGACTGTCTGATGTTCGCCGATAACGTCGTCAACCACATATCCGACCCTCTGCTCGTCAACCCTGGCAATGACTATCTGCTCAATTTCCGGTTTACCGCCATTTATCATGAACTGCTCTCTGAGGTTTATATAAGGCACTATCTCACCCCTGACATTTGCTATCTGCCTGCCATGGGCCTTTTCAATATCCTTATCCGTCAATTCAACACACTCTTCGACAATTGAAAGGGGCATCACATATACGTCGGTTCCAAGCTTCACCAGGAGACCGTCTATAATTGCAAGTGTGAGCGGCAGTTTCAGTGTTATGGTGCTGCCTTTGCCTTTGTTACTACTTATATCAATAGAGCCGCGAAGAGCTTCAATGTTTCGCTTTACAACATCCATGCCGACTCCGCGACCTGAAACACTGGTTACTTTCTTTGCCGTAGAGAATCCAGGAGCAAGGACCAGGGAAAAAATTTCTTTCTCGGATAGTTCTGCATCACTTCCGATCAGTCCCTTTTCAATTGCCTTTGCCTTTATAGCTTCAGGGTTAAGCCCTGCACCGTCATCTATTATCTCTATAAGAACATTAGCGCCTGAATGCCTGGCTGACAGGTGTACTTTCCCCATTTTCGGTTTCCCCGCAGCTTCACGTCCTTCCGGTGACTCAATACCATGGTCTATGCTGTTTCTAATCAGATGCACCACCGGGTCATTCAGTTTTTCTATCACAGTCTTGTCCAGTTCGGTTTCCGCCCCATCGGTAGTCATCTCGATCTCCTTTCCGACTTCATTTGAAAGGTCCCTTACAAGGCGTTTAAATTTGCTGAACATCGTACCTATGGGCACCATCCGGACGCCCATCGTATTATCTCGAAGCTCCTCGGTCAGCCTCTCAACCTCTTCAGAGATTAACAGGAGGTCGGGGTCACTTCCTGTATTGGCCTTCTGTGTCAATCGTGCCTGGACTGTTACGAGCTCTCCCACAAGATCAACCAGACTGTCAAGCTTGTCCGAGGATACACGTATGCTCGATACTGTCTCTGTTGTCTTCTGTTTTTCCCGCGCTTCCTTAATATGCTTCTGCTCAGCAAGGGCGGATTCTACCTCTTGAGGACTTGTGACACCATTTTCCACCAGCAGTTCCCCGACTGGTCTTTGTTTATTAAGAACTTCTTGCAGATTTTCCGGTGTAACCTCTCCCCGCTCCATGAGTATTTCACCCAGTTTTTTAACGGAGGAATCCAGACTGGAATCAATAACACTAATGCTCAGCTCACAGTCATCCTCCACAAAGATAAAAACATCTTTTATTGCATTTATCCCCTGGCTTGTTGTTAAGAATATGTCCCAATATGTGTAACAGCATTCAGGATTAAAATAATCAAGTTGAGGTATGGCATCTGTCATGGCAATGATCCTGCACTCACCTAGAGTTTGCAGTTCATTCAATAGCATGACAGGATTTATGCCTTTCATAAAAACATCATGGCCTGGAACAAATTCAATTCGATATACTGTCTCTTCTTCCTTCTCGTCAGCAGCTGTATCATTTTCAATGGAGGGGAGAGCCGGGGAACAGTTACACTCTTCTTTTAGGGCATCACTGTTAGGGGACAGGTTTTTGAGGGAAGAAATGATTTCCCCGGCTCTTTGCAAATTTACATTATCAGGATTATCAAGTAATTCTTTAATATGATCGCGGGCAGACAGCGTAAGATCTATCAGCTCTTTTGTAACCGGCATCTCTCCGTTGCGTACACAGTCAAATACGGTTTCAACTTCATGTGTAAACTTTGCTATTTCATCAAACCCGAACATAGATCCTGAGCCTTTTATAGTATGAAGCGCTCTAAAAATACTGCTTATGAGATCTATGTCATCTGTTCTTTCTTCCAGTTCAAGAAGCGAATCTTCAAGCTCTGAAAGCCGCTCATATGCTTCTTCCTTAAAGACTTCTTTGTGCTGATCCATCATTGACATAATGACTCCCATCCGCTTTTCTATTAATTGTCATATTCCCTCGTATATATAACCAAATCACAAATTTCATTATCACTTGCAGTTAGACCAGAGACAGCTTTTATAGCATTCAGATTCGCATCCCATGTGCCGCTGGAATCCGGCGGCTTTAACAGTCTCAAAAAATACCTCCGTACTATCGGTGCTAAGTGTAAATTTTCTATTTAAGTCTCTGTAAGTTTTATGGGCGGAGCAGAGCAGTTGAAGGCATGAAAGATCCACTTCCGTCACACTATTAAGATCCAGAACTATATGGTCTGTTTCCTTCAGGGATTCGACCAGAACGTCTTTGAGGGCTTCTGCACTCTGAATTGTCAATCCACTATTGATAAAAATAGTTTTCACTCTGCCTTCCTTTTCAATCTTAAAATCAATCATATTGTTTCCTTCTTGTCCATGGTTCGTCGTTCGACGGTCTTTCTATTTCACGAATTTCTTTACTACACCAAGCAACTTTTCAGGACTGAATGGTTTCACGATCCATCCGCTGGCGCCGGCAGCCCTACCTTCCTGTTTTTTAGTATCCTGTGATTCCGTAGTAAGCATTACTACCGGTGTAAATTTGTTAGTAGCACTTGCACGCAGTTGCCTTATCAATTCAATCCCGTCCATGTTAGGCATATTCAGGTCTGTCACAACCATGTCTATCTTTGTCCCATTCGCTTTGCCAAGGGCGTCTTTGCCATCCACAGCTGCTATTACATCGTAGCCTGCATCTTTCAGGGCAAAAGTTACCAACTGTCTCATGGAAGCAGAGTCATCAACGATCAGGATTAGTCGTCCCATATTTCACAATCCTCCTCAATCTTTTCGTCATCATTTATTGACAATGTCCCTTTCAGGACCTTTCTTTCCGATTCCATGGTGTACATTTCTTCAAGATGTTTTCCGCCGCTGTTACCTGTATATGCCCGATCCACGTCATGGGGGCCGTCTGAATTCTGTACAATATATTCGAGTTCCGATTTAAAATGCAGAAGAGGGTCAATAACATGTTCTATGCGCTGTCTTGTAATATCCTGAAACTGCATTGAAGTTAATATGCCTCCAATATCTGATGCAAGGGATTCGGTTTCTTTCATCAGCTCACCTACCCTTTCCTGTACATCATTCATAGTGCCGTCTATTTTCTTCATTGCATCGTCAACAACATTGGCGGCATTTGAAAAGGAGCTGTTATTTTGAAACACATTCTCCTCGGTCTTCTTAAACATATCCCTTGTGTCAGCCTCAATTTTCGATGTTAACTGCCTGATTTCCTCTGCTGCGACATTTGATCTCTCTGAAAGTTTTCTTACTTCATCTGCTACAATAGCGAAGCCTCTACCATGCACTCCGGCCCTGGCCGCCTCTATTGCCGCGTTCAGTGCCAGGAGGTTTGTCTGCCCTGCTATAGAGCCGATTTCATCGACTATCTTGTTGACGCTCTCAGTCTGGTCGATGATTGCTTTCATGCTGATCATGGTCTGGTTGGCGATCATGATAGACATCTGCAGGTTTTCTACAACGCCTGAAAGGGCTTTTTTGCTCAGGGAAAGAGTATCATCGCTGCTCTCGCCGTTACTGTTTTCGAGTATGCCGCAGGCATTATCTGACTGTTTTCTTGCCCTGTCAACGATATTCATAAAACGGTCTCCGATATCCATTGCAGCGGATTCGGTCTGCTTAATGACTTCCTGGAGTTGAATGATCAGGACCGGGATGAGCTGGGACTTTTCATTAATAGGAGTTTGAATGTTTTTTATGAGCAGCGCAGTTTCTGAACGTTGCGCTTCTATCTCCTTCTCATAATCTGACACCATTTTTTTGATATAGTTCTTTATAAGTACATAACCGACTGCAACAAATAAGATACATATCAGGATGACCATTCCAAATCTAAGCGAACTGTTCTCAATGAGAGATGACGCTGGTGTTAATAAAAAAAATATTACTACTCCTGTTAATGTCATCCAGCCCTGTTGGTTTCTTTGCCTCAATTTTGATCCTTCCCCAAATTCTTTATTTGTGTCACGACATCTTTATCGGAACACCAGGTCGACGTCAATATAGGTAAACAATTGATTTTCACGTGGTCGTTTCACCTACACTCCTGAATCTGTTTGGATGATTCGCCGTCATCCAGTGAACAGAATGCATAAGGACCTCCCTGGTAGTGTCAAGACCCATTTTCTTCTTAATTCTTTCTATGTGCGTTCCAACTGTCTTAGTGCTCAGGTTTAACTTGTCCCCTATCTGCTTGGTTTTCATTCCATATCCCATAAACTGAAATATCTCCAGTTCGCGGTTGCTCAGAGATGCTATGGGTGTAATTTCTTCTTTAGTCTTATTGTGAGCAAATTTATTAATCAGTTTGCTCTGTATCTGCTCGCTAAGGTAAATCCCGCCTTTCATTATTTTATTAAGAGCACATATGACTGTTTCCGCAGGCTCTGTTTTCATCACATACCCCTGTGCGCCTGAGCCTATACACCGCTCTGCATAAATGGATTCATCGTAGGCGGAAAAAACAAGCAAATATGTTCCAGGAAAGTGGTGCACAAATGTTTCTACAATACTTACTCCACTATAATTTCCGAATGACAATCCTGTAATAACAATTTCCGGCCCGGCTTCTTCAATTGCCTTTATCGACTCTTCAAGATTACGGGCTTCTCCACACACCCTGAATGCTTTGTGTTTATTAAAAAATGATATGAGGCCTGTACGCACGATTGGAGCAGGATCAATGATAAAAACGCTGGAACAGTCTAAATCGTCTAATGCTCTGCCCACCAAATTTGTAGCATCTCCTTTTATCATTACGGTCACTGTATTACAAGAAGAATGCCAGCATGACGGAATAAATCAATGTTTAAATAAAGCTGAAAATGCGACGGGTTAGAGATTTGTTACTGGCATAGTAAAAGGGTAGGGAAAATACTTACTGTTCATTGAACACTTCTGTATATGAACAGAAGTGTTCATGGATGCAATCATTCCATTTTATTTTCAAGGCCATGCTGCTTTATCAGCTTATACAAAGTACCCCTGCTCATTCCCAGCATCCTGGCCGCTTTTGCCTTGTTCCCGCCGCTTTTTTCCAGCGCACCGGTTATTTGCCCGACATCGTCCTTATTAAAGGACGAACCTGCCTGTTCAGCCCTTCTAAGATCGGTCAAATCAGATGACAAATCATCAGGATGAATTACGTTGTTACGGCATCGAATATAAGCATACTCTAATTCGTGCTCAAGCTCCCTGATGTTCCCCGGCCATGAATTTTCCATAAATATATCCATTACTTCATCGGACACCGACATAGCCGTCTTATAATGCTTTCTCTGCAATTTAGAAAGAAAATGGCCTACAAGAAAGGGAATGTCCCCCCTGCGGTCCCTGAGCGGCGGGAGTTTAATCTCAACTACTTTAAGGCGGTAAAAGAGATCACTACGGAACAGACCTTTACGTATCTTGGCCCTGAGGTCCTGGTTTGTCGCAGTAACGACTCTTACATCAAGCTGTTTTGATACAGTACCTCCTACCCATTCAATCTTTTTGTCCTGAAGAACTCGTAAGAGTTTGGTCTGGAGTGCAGGAGTAATGTCTCCTATTTCATCAAGAAAAATTGTTCCATTTTCTGCCATCTCAAATTTGCCGATCTTGTCTTTAATCGCACCGGTAAATGCACCTTTGACATGGCCGAACAGTTCGCTGTCGAGAAGGTTTTCAGAAAGGGCCGCGCAGTTCACCCTGACCATGGGCTGATCTTTGCGATCTCCTATATAGTGGAGAGCCTCCGCAATAAGTTCCTTACCAGTACCGGTCTCACCAGTTACGAGAACCGTCGTATTAACACTGGCCATATCCTCAATCAGCGAGTAAATTTCCTGCATCTCACTGCTGCCGCCGACAATGCCATGGAACTGTCTCCGTTCTTTAAGTTCCCTTTCGAGATCAACAATCCGTGTATGATCCCTGATGATCATGACAACGCCTGACACACAATCATCATTTCGGACAAGCGGGAAAATACTTGCGCTTATAATTTTCTTATTGATTCCATCACATAGACAGTCAACATGCATCAATTCCATTGTAATTTTTTTATCTATAGTTTCTCTTAGCGCCGTAAGAAGGTCTTTGCTGTACTCTCTAAGCAGGGGGTCAAGCGAACTCCCGATCATATTATCTCTTAATCCGCAAAAACCCTGTGCAGCCTCATTCATCTCAATGACTCTTAAATTGTCATCTACGGTTACAATGGCGTCTTTCACACTGCTGAATATAGCCTCAAGGTTTTTTCGGGATGTTTCATATTTATCATGCAGGTCCTTAAACCTCAACGCATTTGAAGTTATACGTATAAGGGTCTCTGGGGTAACAGGCTTTGGGATATAGTCATAGGCCCCAAGTCGTACAGCCTCGGCAGCTGTCTCAACAGTCGGGACCCCGGTTATTAAAACAACGGGGCAGGACGGCACTTTTTCTTTTACCTCCCGGAGCAAGTCAACGCCGGACATTTTACCTAGCATTATGTCCGAAACAACAAGGTCTGTACTTTCAGTACCAAGTACATTCATTGCACTTTTATAACTATCGGCCCTGAAAACAATATAGCCTTCCTCTTCCAGGATAGTTGCGTAAATCATCCTCAGATCATTATCATCTTCGACTATTAATATATTCTGTTTCATTTTTTCAGAATTCCTGCCCTTATTCAAGTTCATCACCTGTCTTAACAGCTCTCTTTATTGCCTGAGACAACTTCTCAGCAGTTACAGGTTTTATAAGAAGCTCTCTGATCCCAGCTTCTTTCACAACCTCTTCATTAATTCCCTCACTGTATCCTGTTGCCATAATAATCGGCGTATCAGGCCGGATTGCAAGTATCTCTTTGGAAAGTCTCAGCCCATTCATCTTCGGCATAGTCATGTCTGTAAAGACAACATCAATGCCGGACGGATCGCTCTTGAATATTTCCAGCGCTCTTGTGCTTTCCGTCTCAGCAAGGACTGTATATCCTGCGCGTTCAAGTACCTCCTTAACAATAATACCAATCGCCTTTTCATCATCCACAAACAGAACAGTCCCTGAGCCTTTAAAAACAACCTCCTGTTTCTTGAGAGCTTCTTTTTCTTGTCTTTCAATTACCGGTAAATTTATTACAAATGTAGTTCCTTTAGATATTTCACTGAATACTTGAATTGTGCCTCCGCAGTTTTTTACTATTCCATGAACAACTGACAGACCGAGACCGGTGCCCTTACCTTTCTCCTTTGTCGTGAAATATGGTTCAAAAACCCTCTCAACTACAGAAGGATCAATACCTTGGCCGGTATCACTGATCGTTAATCTGGCATGAAGCCCCGGTTTCATATCTATATGCTGTTCAGCGTACTCAGGCTCGATATTAACATCCTGAAGGTCCACATTTATTGTTCCTCCGGTGTCCTGCATGGCATGATAGGCATTTGTACACAAGTTCATCACAACCTGGTGTATCTGGACCGAATCAGCGAAAATGTACCTTAAGGATCCTATGTTTTGATTAATTTCAATAGTAGTAGGAATCGATGCCCGGAGCAGTTTTAGGGCCTCCTTCACAATAGGGGCTATAAGCACAGGATGAAATTCTTCAGTCCCCATTCTGCTGAATGTAAGAATCTGCCGTACGAGGTCTACCGCCCGATTCGTTGCTTCAGATATCCTGTCAAGATAAGGATAAGCTTCACTTTCCCCAGGTATTTTCAGTCTGCATAAATATGTAAATCCCATTATCGCATTCAGGATATTGTTAAAGTCATGTGCAATACCTCCTGCAAGAGTTCCTATAGATTCCATTTTCTGGGTCTGAATAAGCTTACTTTCAAGACTTTTCCGCTCCGTAATATCGATTCCATAGCCAAAAAAGTAGTCAATGTCTCCATTGTCCTTGAAAACTGTCCTTCCATGCCACTCCACAAAAAACATGCTGCCATCCCGGGCGATCACGTGGTTTTCATTTAACGTGCTTTCCCCTGCACTGACAAGTCTATTAAAAGTTTCAGATAAACCCTGTCTCTCGCTCTCCGGAACAAAAACAGAAAGATAATTAGAGCCTATTATTTCATCTGATGTATATCCGACTTTTTTCAGCATAACATCATTCATCATTAAGGTTTTTCCGTCAGCATCAATTGCAACAAAATATGCAGGAGAAGAGTGGATAAGAGTTCTGTTCAACTCATATTCCTTCTGAAGAGCCCTCTCTGTCTTTTTACGTTCAGTTATATCTACATTCAAATTAACACCAAATTCTACAGACCCATCAGACTTAAAAAGAGGAAATGAATTCCCATAGCGCCATCCAGTCTCACCATTTTTATTTCGGTCCTGCCACTCGGCGTTCTCAAATATTTTGCCCTCGAAGACTCCTTTGATCACCTCTTCGGTTGCCTCTCTGGTCACCGGTGTAACTATCAGATCATAAGCGCTTGCTCCAATAGCCTCCTCTTTGGAATATCCATAGATCCGCTCCGCAGCCTTGTTCCAGCTAAGAAAACGGCCCTGCTGATCAAAGGCAAAGAAGACTATAGGCATGTTTTCAATTATGTTCCGCATCCTCGACTCGCTAACCTGCAGCTCATTTTGCGCCTTCTTTCTTTCTGTAATGTCAGAAAACACACCATAGGCATATCGTTTGCCATTTTTTTCATAGCTTGTGACTGCTTTATCATGCAGCCACATCCATTCCCCGTCTTTTCTTTTTATTCTGTATTCAACATCAAAGGGGTTCCCTTTTTTCAAAAAATCATCGTATGATCTCACTAACATTTCAACATCCTCAGGATGGATCCGTCCAAACCATAGCTTTTCACCGGCATCATAGATTTCTTCAGATGTGTAACCGTAAATCTTTTCAATATTCGGACTGATAAAAATTGTTCTGCCTTCAGCATCGCTTATCCACGTTACACTTGAAATATTAGAAATTAAGGAGAAGTACTTTTCCTCTGATTCACGAAGAGCAACAGTCGCTCTCATCCGCTCTATTTCCGATGACACTCGCAGGTTGAAAATATGAAAGTGATTTTCAATAATTTCAACACTACTGATCGGTTTGCTGTCCAGGAGGACCATGATACCTATAGGTTGTCCTTCCCCGTTAAAAAGGGGGGCTCCGATGTAACCTTCAATTCCCATTTCAGTGAGCAAATAATCTTTCGGAAAAAGCTGTTGTACCCCTGATGGGTAGCAGCAGATCGATTGGCCCATTACGTTGGCACAGGGCGTATCAGCCAGGTCATATTCAAAAGGGTCTATTAGTTCGCCTTTGCCCACGCAGCTCAATACCCGGACTCTATCTGCTCCTTCAATCAATTCACCGATAAAGGCATAATCAACGTCAAGAGTTTTAGCCAGATGCATCGATACTTCATTAAAGAGCTCTTTTTCCGAAGCTGCTGAAAATGTAGTGGCCAGAGATTTCAGGGCATCTTCAGCCTTTTTTTGTTGCGTTATGTCCCAAAAAATACCTAGTACCCCGGTAATATCACCCTCATCATCCCTAACAGGTGTTTTCACCGTGTGAACCCATATCTGTTTGCCATCATGAAGATAGGGCTCCTCAATATCCTGAGTGACTCCAGTCTCAGTTATCATCTTATCATCGCTTCTGTATCTCTCAGCTAATTCTTCAGGGAAGAAATCATAGTCCGTCTTACCGGTTATTTCAGTGCTATTGATACCCAGGTCGGCTGCATAGCTCTCATTACAGGATATATAGACAGAGTTTTTATTTTTAAAAAAGATCTTCTGAGGAAGGTTCTCCGCTAGCGTTCTATACTTTTCCTCGTTTCTGATCAGAGCTTCTTCAGCTGCTTTCCGAACTGTAATGTCATGAGCTATACCCTCGACAGCTACAACTTTGCCTCCATTTTCAAGAAGCGGCACCTCAGCAACTTCCAGCCATCTAACCGAACCGTCTTTATGATAAATCTGTACTTCATAAGGCTTTTGCTGTATTCCCTGCATACTCAGACCAGTATATTCATGTACTTTTTTGTTAACCCGATGATCTGTCAGGTATTCACTGAAGTGGGTCAGGAATTCATTTTCAGAGTATCCAAGGACTTTTGTTATGGAGCTGGAAACATAATTAAAGACACCCTCAATGTCATGGCGATATATAAAGCTGCCGATCAAATTATCGATCAATCGAATTTGATCATCTATCCGGCCATGACCTGCAATATTTCCTGTTTCCTGCCCTGAATTCTGCTCAAGGGACGCTAATTTGGCACGCAGGGTTTTAAGTTCACTAAGCAGTTGAGCTTTAGGGATGTCTTCATCTCTCATTGCATATAGTACCTGTCAGACTGAGGAAGTCTGTTTTGTAATATCAAAGATACGTTATATAAAGTATATCACTAAAATGCAGATGAAATGGCCGCTACTTTCAACTGCTATAAGAATTTGAGGAGAAAAAATGGTTTAGGGATAAGAGTACAATATGTTTGATGTTAAACCCTTAACTCCGGAAGAAGGATCATCCAACCGCAAAATATTGAATTTGGCAGTTCCACAATCTCCAAACTCATCACAAGAGATAGTTCCTGATACCCCCTTAAAATCCGACATGGAATACATGGTATCTCTTAGCGACTTGCGACCAATATGCAGAGTTCCATCTTCTTCTTGTACCGCTATTGTTTCTATAGCATGAAAAAGTAGATTAGCTGCATCATAGGCGTAGGGGAAGGCAGGGTGTTGAGGCAACTCGGCATATGTTGATTTATACTTGGAAATCAACTCATCAGTGGCAGACCCCTCCGGCGGGACCGTGCTAATTAAATATACACCTACTGCGCTTTTTCCGGCAGTCTCAATGAAGGTGTTAAGGTCCAGTGAATTGACAGAGCCCAGAAAGATGGTCTTTTCTAAACCGGGGACATCTTTAGTTTGTTGAGCCACAAAATCACCTTCCGGTGAGAACAGAGGAAAGAAAACAAATTGTGCTCCGGAATTGGCGACCGTGGTAAGCACAGGTTTCATATCGGTGTCTCCCTTGTTGATGGCCGCAGATAAAACTATTTCACCCCCCAGTTGTGTAAATGCCTGCTCAAATGCCCGGGCAACCCCCTGGGTATAAGTGTCACCATCATTAATGGTGGCAGCTCTGGTTACGCCAAGTTCTTTAAAAGCAAACTCTGCTGCTGTTTTCATAAGCAAGGAGTCATTCGGCCTGGTACGGAAGTAGCCGGGCTGCCAGTCGGCTCCCCGCTTTCCGTCGGCTGAGGTTAAAGATGGAGCACTATTTGATCCTGAGATCATAACCAGCCCTGCACCGGACATTATCTTTCCGGCGGTAGCCGCCGCCCCTGAACAGGAAGTGCCCAGAATTCCCACGAATTTAGGATCGGCAATGATTCTTAATGCGGCAGTTGCTCCACCTTCAGCAGTACACAATTCATCCTGGGTTTGTAAAACAACGGGATGCCCAATAAGGTGATTATTTCTTTCGGCCATAGCCAGTTTCATCGTTTTAGATTGATTTATGCCAATATTGGATGCGCCGCCGCTCATTGCTTGTATTATCCCAATTTTCACAGACTCTTCGGGAGTAATGGTTACACAGCCGATAGAATCGGTACAATCATAAGGTGGTGATGTTTGCTGACACGCAGCCATAATAATGACCGTGAGTAATAGTACAATGAATAAAATGGATATTCGTCCGAACATTGGCCCCTCCATTTTCATTATATCAGTATTATAGGAAGGGTCAAGTCTTGTAGGGCTGAAGCTCATCACTTACTCCTTCCATATCAGGCATTTCTCATACATGGTTATGAGGATTAGAACTATTCAGATTGCGCTTACTGTGAACTGTATCTAAAACTGTACGAATAACTTTTGAGAGCTTGTCAGGCGTATAGGGCTTCATGAGTAACTCCATGATACCTGCTTTTTTTATAACTTGATCATTAAGCCCTTCACTGAACCCCGTGGCAAGAATAATCGGGATGTCGGAACGGATGTTAATAAGCATTCCGGCAAGCGTTAATCCGGTCATTCCCGGCATGGTCATATCGGTAAGCACCAGATCAATTTCATCAGAACTTCCCCTGAATAGTTCCAGAGCATCCTTGCTGTTCGAGCAGCTGACAACTTTATACCCCAGTCTCTCCAGTACCTCTCTGTATATTATTATCATAGATTCCTCATCATCCACAACTAAAACAGTTTCGGTCCCTATTAAAAGGGATTCAGTTGTTTTCGCCTCTGGTTTTGCTTCCTCTTGAACAATGGGGATATATATCATAAACCTTGTGCCCTTAGAGAGTTCGCTTGCAATCGTTATTGCTCCGCCATACTGTTTAATTATCCCATGCACAACTGATAATCCAAGACCTGTCCCTTTGCCCTTTTCCTTCGTAGTGAAATAGGGGTCGAATATCCTGTCTATTATTGAAGGATCAATCCCCTGACCTGTATCATAAATGCTCAATCTGACATATGGCCCCGAGTGCAGGTCCACATGCATGGAGGCAAAATCTGGATCAATATTTACATCCTGAAGTTCGACTTCCAGAACACCTCCGGTCTCCTGCATGGAATGATATGCATTTGTGCAGAGGTTCATTACTATCTGGTAAATATGTGTGGGGTCAGCCATAACATTACCGATTGCAGAGATGTTCTGCCTGATCTCAATAGTTGTCGGAATAGAAGCTCTCAGCAGCTTCAATGCCTCTTTAACAGTAGGCCACACCATTATAGGCTGGAGTTCCTGACTATCAATACGGCTGAATGTGAGAATCTGTTTTACCAGGTCAGTTGCTCTATTTGCCGCCTCCGCTACCTGATCCAAATAACCTGTGCTTTCACTGTCAGAGGATGACTGCATCTTTGCCAGATAAGTAAAACCCACTATTGAAGAAAGGATGTTGTTGAAGTCGTGGGCAATTCCTCCTGCCAGTGTGCCTATAGACTCCATCTTCTGGGCCTGTATAAGCTGTTCCTGCAGTTTTTTGCGCTCTGTGATATCGATGTGACAGCCCATCATGCGGGAAGGGTTGCCTGCTTCATCATTTAGCATCTCACCTCGAACAAATATCCAGCGGTATGAACCTTCCTTATGTCGCAAACGAAATTCCGTTGCATACTGCAGATTTTTCCCATCCATGTAGCCTTTCAACTCCGACAGAACGCGGTCACGATCTTCCGAATGCAGGCGCTTTTCCCACTCCTCATAGCGGTTGTTAATTTCATCATTTTCATAGCCAATCTGCTTTTTCCATTCAGGAGAAAAATAGACATCGTTTGTAATGAGATTCCAGTCCCACAGACCGATATTAGAAGCCTTAAGAGATATTTTCAGCCTCGCATTGCTTTCTGCAAGCTTCTCTTCTGCCTTCATTCGTTCGTTGATTTCACGCTGCAGGTCCTCATTGGAAAGGCGTAGTTCCCTTGTTTTTTCGGCAACTGTCCGTTCCAGGTGCTGCCGATGTTCGAGGCTTTCCTTTAAAAGGCGGGCTCGTTCCAGCGCCCTTTCAACTGCATGTGTCAGAATCGACAGGTCCTCAATTGGCTTGAGGAGATAGTTCCAGGCCCCGAGGCGGAGAGCGTAGATCGCGTCATGTATATCGCCGGTCCCTGATACTACAATGATCGGGGTTTCCGGAGCTTCCTTTACTACCTGCTCGAGCACTTCAAGTCCGTCCACCTCTTTCATTCGCAGATCCACCAGGACCAGGTCCGGTTGCTCGCGCCTGAAAATTTCCAGCCCGATACTTCCGTCTTCCGCCATAAGAGTGTGATAACCCTCGTCTTCCAAATGTGCCGCAAAGCTCTCTCGGATAGAGGCCTCATCGTCAATTGACAGAATTGTTGCCTTCTTTATGTCATCCATCAGAGCCCTCCTTTGCCGCTGTCATTTGTCGAATAGCTTCTGACAATATATTCAGGTCTCGCAGTGGTTTTTGGTACACCGTATTTGCAACACAAGTAAGGGCCTTTAAGTCCTGTGGGAGTTCGTAGCAGGCAGAGCCCGTGAAAATCAAATAACACACATCCGGCCAGGACTGGTATGCCTGGCGAATGAACTCGGAACCATCCATTGCCGGCAAACGCAAATCAACCACTGCTGCATCGAACATTTTATCTTTCATTATTCTCAGAGCATCCTCAGCACTTTCTACAGAGTATACCTCAAATCCATCATCTTCGAGAAATGCGGCAAGACTCTCACGAACCGATACATCGTCATCTACAATAAGTATCCTCAAATTGACCTTCATTAGACTTTCTCCCTCTCTGCCGGAAGTCGTACAATAAACTTTGTACCTTTGCCGGGCGATGAATCCACATCCATCTTGCCGCCATGGTGCTCCACTATAATAAAGTACGATACGGACAATCCCAGTCCAGTGCCAAACCCAACAGGTTTTGTAGTAAAAAAGGGTTCAAACACCCTCTTTTGCATGGCTTCATCAATGCCAGGACCACTGTCTTCAATCTCAACACGAACCATCCCGTTTTCAGGCATTACGCGTAGAATAAACCTGGAGGGTCGGGCCTTGTCGCCTTGTCCGAACATTGCCTCGGCTCCGTTTTTCAGGAGATTTAGGAACACCTGCTGGATTGTGCCCGCCTCGCAATGCACTTGCGGACTCTCCCTGTCATATTCACGAACGATTTCTATAAGACGGAAATCGTACTTCTTCTTGAGGTCATAGTCGCTGGACGCCAGTTCAACCGTGTTATCCAGGAGTTCAGCCAGATCCTCGCTTGTTTGTGAAGATTCGCTCTTACGGCTGAAGCTGAGCATGTTCTGAACTATTTCTGCAGCACGGCTGCCCGATTCACGAACCAGATCAAGCATCCTGGGGATACCACGCTTTTCCATGTATGCTCTGATCGTTTCCGTATTTGTTCCGCATTCCTCAGCAGCCCGCCGGTTAGCCGGTAAATCTTCAGTAAGCCTCCGTATGATCACAGCAGCATTCTGCATAATACCCCCCAGCGGGTTGTTGATCTCATGAGCCATGCCCGCTGCCAGCCCCCCTACGGACAACATCTTCTCTGTCTGGATCATCATCTCTTCGATGCGCACTCTCTCCGTCACGTCATCTACTCTGATTACCGCCCCTTCCACGCCGTTGGCGATCAGGGGATAAATAGTCACGTCCTCATAATAGGTATCATTATTAATTTTCCTGACTGCCTTAGAGTTATGCTCCGCACGTCTGTTACGTATGGCCTCGCGGACCCGGCCCATTTCACTACCCAGCCGGGGAAAGACATCAGGCAATAATTTACCTCTGGCCTGCTCCATTGAAACTCCGGTAAATTTTGATGCCATATTATTCCACTCAATAACCCTGCCGTCTTTGTCAACAGCTACAAGTGAGGACGGCATTGAGTCTATGATATTCTTGAGCATACTGCGCAAATGGACCAGTTCGTCTACTTTGGCTTTAATTTCACTTGTCATAGCATTGAATGTATCAGCCAATTGACCCAGTTCATCAGCACTGTCTATCTGTACCTGTACATCCAGTTTTCCATCGTGTAATTCACGGGCCTTTTCCGTCAACTTTACAACATTCCGTGTTATATCTTTATTCAATACCCGGGCGATAATAATTACCAAAGTCAAACCAAGAAGGGAAATTACAACCAGTATGCCAGTTGCAAGCTGTCCTGTTTCGTCAATGTGAGCACGGGCACGTTCAATTTCTACCCCAGCAAGAGTAATCAACTCCGATGAGACTGGCTCAAGAGCTTCTACCTGAAGTTCAAACTCATTGAATTTGCTGCGCACAGCAACATCAAACCGAAGTATCTCCTTTGCAATGGAAAGATACTTATCCAGGTATGAAAAAATATCAGATTTCTGTGTTCTCCCTATCCCTGGCATTTCCACAACCGCTTGCCTCAGCCGACCGGAAACATTGAAAGATGACTGCATGGCCGGCCTTTGCCGGGTTATCCAGTAGTCCTTTTCATGGAGCTGCATATTTTGATAGAGATCAATCAGAAGATGATTACCCTCATGCTTCAATGATGCCAGCAGTAAGGTTGAATTTTTTACCAGCTGTGCCTGCAGGCCGGTTTCATCTTTTGTAAGGCCGGTAATCAGTTCTGCTGCTTCGTTAAATGTTTCAAGATATCGGTTTGCTGAAGAAAGATAAAAATTGAGGTTGACCTGGCTGTCCCGAAGAGCGTGGCCGACATCCGAGGCGGCAATCAGTTGCTGCAATTCTTTACTAAGAGATATGACGTCGCTGATCCTTTCTTTGGTTTGCCGGACATATGTGTACCGGTCCTTTGAAAAACCAAATGTTGAATATCGCAGGAAATAATCACGCTGCATACGGCGGGCCTCCTCAAGGCCGCTGTCCATCTTCAGGATTACACTCTGAATATTTGTGCTTTTCAAAATAGCTGTTTCTGTTTGCTGCTGGACAATGGTCAGGGCTGTATAGCTGGTTATTGCCAGCAGCATAATCAGGGCCAGAAGAAGTGCGAAGGCAGCGGTGAACTTCGTTGTAATACTCAATCGCTTCCAATGTATTAAGAATATATTCTTCATATTGTCTTCAAATAAAACTTTGAATCCTTAATCTTCCCCTGTTTTTCGAAGCTTACATCTATTTTTCCGGTCTATAAGTGTAAATCACATTGGCCTTAACACCACTAATCCCGGCAGCAGGATCATCCAATCGCATAATGTCCAGGAAAGCAATACCGCAGTCGCCGAACTTATCACAGGAAAGCTTTCCTGTTATACCCTCATAACCTGAGGTTGCATACAGGGCGTCACGCAATGCCTGCCTGCCAATATGAAGAGTGCCATTATTTTCTCGAATCGCGATGGCTTCTATAGTGTCCAGGAGCAAATTTGCTGCATCATAAGAATATGGATATGACTTATTCTCGGCAGGCGCTCCATATTTAGCTTCAAAGTTCGCATTCAATTGCTCGATACGAGCGCTTTGTGGAAAATGGGACTCTATAAAGTACATACCCACGCCTGATGAACCGACATTTTTGATAAATGTATCCAATAGCAAAGAAGCACTGTTCATAAGGATAATATTCTCTAAGCCTGAAATCTCTTTAATCTGTTGGACAACATAATCGCCCTCCGGTCGGAAAAGCGGGAGGAAAAGTAATTCAGACCCCGAAGATGCTACAGCGGACATGAGCGGCCTCATGTTGGTGTCGCCCTTATTGACTGCGGCATCAAGAACAATCTTCCCTCCCAGGGTTGTGAAGGTATCCCCGAACGTATTTGTAAGTCCAAGTGTATAGGGATCGCCATCATTGATTGTTGCTACCCTGGTAACCCCAAGTTCCTGAAATGCATACATTGCAGCAATCCGACCTCTCTGTGCATCACTATACTTAGTGCGGAAGTAGCCGGGCTGCCAGTTGGCTCCCTTTTGACCGCCTGCCGAAGTCAATGAATGGGCAGTGTTTGCCCCGGAGATCATGACCAGACCCGCCTTTGACATAATTTTGGTCACGGTCACCGCTGAGGCGGAGCAGGTAGTGCCAAGAATAGCAACAACCTTTGAACGCATGACCACTTTCCCGGCGGCCTCGGCTCCACCTTCGGGCGAACATTTTCCATCTTCAACCTGTAACACAATCCGGTGACCCATTATCTGGCCGCCCCTGCTGTCTATGGCCAGCTCAATAGCACGGGAATGTGCTCTGCCAATAGGCTCAGGTCCACCGCTCAATGCCTGAACTACTGCCAGACTGACCGGCTCATCAACGGCAATATCCACACAGCCTATTATGTCGGCACAGGTGAAAGAGGGCACGGTTTCCTGGCAAGTCATCGTGAAAAAAACGATCCCGATAAAGGATAAACAATTCCTTAATTTATTTAGAATTGTTCTCACAACAGTCCTCATTAACTACTATTTCATTGTTTGAGATATCTGCAATGATATACACAGATTATTTGTTAAGTGCTCTCAAGAAAAATTATATCACGTATAAAATATATGTCCATGTTCATTACCCGGGATTCAGCAGGTTTCAGCATTTACATGCAGGAAGGAAACAACTCATTTTAATTCTGCAAATACGACGACTTCTTCAAACATACATGGTTTAATTCAAGCAAATAGAGATTGGAAGGAAAGTTAAGGTGCGGGGACAATTCATGGGCTGCCCCCGCAGAAAATACGTTTTTAAGCCCCGGCCTTTTCTACATCTTTGACCATTAGCTTCGTAATTGCACTTGCAAATGCCGTCGGGTCTTTTGGCTTTGAACCTTCAAGCAAAAGTGCCTGGTCATATAAGATTGTGATATATTCTTTAAGAGCAAGGCTGTTCTGCTCTTTTTCAAACAGCTTGTTCATTGCTTCAAATATGGGGTGTGACGCATTGATTTCCAATACGCGTTTGCTCTGTGGCACTGTTTGCCCCATGGACTTGAGGAGTTTTTCCATCTGGGGGTCCATGTCAGCATCATCCCCGACAAGACAGCAGGCTGTTTCTTTTAATCTGCCGGAAAGCCTGACATCTTTGACATCATCCTTAAGCTGGTCTTTGATGAGGTCGATTACTGCCTTGTATTTCTTCTCAGTTTCCTTCTTCTCTTTTTCTTCTGTCTTATCAAGATTAATATCACCTTTGATAACAGACTTAAACTTTTTACCCTTGAACTCCAGGCCGCCTACAATAAAGTCATCAACCTCATCGAGCATGACCAGGACGTCATAGCCTTTTTCGTTGAATGCTTCAAGGTACGGTGACTTTTTCACTTCATCGTAAGTGGTTCCGGTTATGTAGAAAATCTCTTCCTGACCTTCCTTCATGCTATCAACATACTCCTGAAGTGAGATATATGTATTAGCCGCTTTACTGATTGCTTCAAAGAGCAGCAGTTCACTGATGGTCTCTTTCCTTGACATATCAAAGTGAATGCCTTCCTTCAGGATCTTGCCGAACTCACCATAGAAATGGAGATACTCATCGTATGAATTCTTTTTCATATCAGCCAGTGTATCAAGGACCTTTTTTGTTATACTTTTATTTATTGTATCAATCTGACGGTTGGACTGGAGAATCTCTCTTGATACATTCAAAGGCAGGTCGGAAGAATCAACTACACCTTTTATAAACCTTAAATATCTCGGTATTAGCTCTTCACAGTGATCCATAATCTGCACCCTCTTGACATACAGGGTCGGTCCCATTTTGTACTCTTTGTAAAAAATATCCATCGGCTGGTTAGAAGGTATGTACAGGAGAGCTGAGAATTCGGAAGTACCTTCTGCCCTGTAATGAATCACCTTTGCCGGATCTGAATAATCATGTGAGACATGCTTATAAAACTCATTGTATTCTTCATCAGTGACCTTGGACTTTTCTTTTAGCCAGATGGCCTTTCTTGAGTTCAGGGTTTCTTCTTCCGTTACTTTTACCTTTTCACCCTCTTTAAGTTCACTGTCCTTTTCCTTCTCAACATCCATAACAACGGGATGCTCGATGTAGTCGGAGTACTTTCTTACAACGCTTTTAATTTCCCACTCTTCAAGGTATTTTTTATCATCTTCCTTGAGATGCAGGATTATGTCCGTTCCCTTTGACTCTTTTTCCAAATCCTCTATTGTGAAAAAACCGTCAGCTGTTGACTCCCACTGAACCCCGCTCTGTTTATCTGCACCTGCTTTCCTGGAAATAACCGTAACCTTGTCAGCAACCATATAGGAAGAGTAGAAACCGACTCCAAACTGTCCGATGAGTTCAGGATTTTCTTTTACTTCCTTGCTCTGCAATGCTTCCAGGAATTCCTTTGTCCCGGAGTGGGCTATTGTTCCAAGTGCGGTGGTAATTTCATCCTTTGTCATACCAATTCCGTTGTCACTTATAGTTAGTGTACCGGCCTCTTTATCAGCAGTCAGTTTAATCTTTAAGTCACTCCCGCCTTCCAGTATGTGGCTGTCTGTCAG
>PIVU01000333.1 GCA_003354025.1 Nitrospirota bacterium | reverse complement strand
AAGTATCCCGGGCTAAAATATTCGTTCGAGGGAAGACAGAGACAAACAAGAAAGGCCCTTAACCACCTGTTTTATGGTCTGAGCTTTGCGCTTCTCTTTATCTTCGTTCTTCTTTCCGTACTGTTCAGAAGCTATGCCCAGGCAATTCTCATTATGATCAGTATTCTGTTCGGTATCGCAAGCGCACTCGCTGGCCATGTGATTATGGGATATGACCTGAGTATCATCAGCTTATTCGGCATGATCGCTCTCTGCGGCATAGTAATTAATGGAGGGCTTGTGCTGACAGTTACGGCTAACCGGATACGGGACAATGGAGAGACATCAATAGAAGCAGCGGTTAAATCCGGAATCCGCCGTTTGAGGCCAATAATATTAACTTCGGTCACTACATTTATCGGTCTCGCTCCGATGATTTTTGAGACATCGGTTCAGGCGCGGTTTCTTATACCAATGGCGCTTTCACTGGGCTATGGTATTCTCTTTACTACTTTTGTTATCCTGCTGTTGACGCCGGCGCTTTATGTTATTCATTATGATATGTGTTCATTTTTCAAAAGAAATAGCTGACTCTTTATCTATTAGTAATGGGGCGCTGCCCCAAGCCCCGGATCATTCTTTTTTGCGCCAAAAAGAACGAACCAAGAAAAGGCGCCCCAAAGTGATTGCTTAATTTCCGAAATATTCATCCCTTCCCGCTAAATTAAAAAAACTCGGTCATACCTCCCTCAGACAGTTTTTAATTCTTAACGCGTCCAGTCCTGAATATTCCGGAAGCAATCAAAAGGGGGTGTTAAAGACAAAGATGAAAAGACAGAAGCAAAACGACAACGACCAAATGCGACTCTCCTTAAAAAGGAGAGAGCAGTATTCCCCCCTTTAGATAAAGGGGGCTAGGGGGTTGTGACCTTCCCATTAAGCGATTTCAGGTGATGAAGGAAGCTGGAGGGAAATTGAATTGATTTATGTTTGACCGAAGGGAGTTTAAATCAATTCCCCGGAAGCTGACTGAAGAACCGCCCGGAAATCGGTTCGGGCGCTTTTTTCTTGCTTCGTTCTTTTTTGTGCGTACAAAAAGAATGACGCGGGGTTTGGGGCAGCGCCCCATCTCGAATAACTAAATGATCATATTGATGAGCAATTTACTGTTGTATTCAAAGCTATTCCTGCATTGAAGGATCTTCCTGAAAAGAAAAAGGGGTAGATCTATTATCGTGACAGCTTCGTCATGAATACAGATCTACCCCTCAAGTTAATGCATATGGTATGCAGCTATAACGCGCTTATGCTCCTGCTTTTTCCGCAAGCTTGTCCAATTCGTCCGGACCGGCAACAGCCACATCTACAATTGCTTTCGGAATTGAGCTCTGCTCGCTCATTGTCCGTATATCCGCTTCTTTATCGGCAAACTCCATTATCTCACGAAGGGACTCGATATATTCAATCATCTTGTCATTAGGAATATTTTCCAGGGTAGGACCTTCAGCCTCAGCCTTCTTTTTAGCAGCCTCTTCTTCGGCAAGTCTCTGCTTTTCCTTCAGCTCCTCTTCCATCGCCTTCTTTACACCGTCGATTGTAGCCTGGTCAAGCCCGCAAACCTCGATCATTGATTCATCAGTTACATTTTCATTAATCAGTTTTTTGACCTTCTCTTCAACTGACTTTCCTTCGGCCCCTTCAAACAGCGATTTGACTCTGGCTATCTCGGCAAGCTCTGCTTTCACAGCAGCATCTACTCGTTTAAATTCCTCTTCCGAAATACCCATCCTATTAATAATAACCTCAGAAGCCAAACCATCGCCGATCAGATACCGGATTCCTTCTTCCCCGCCCAATTCCTTTGCTCTGGCGGTATATAGATCCAGTCGCGTATTTTCGACAATATTAAGGATATCAACCTTGCGATCATAATCACTGAGTACAGGCCATGTATCTTTCAGGCCGTCTGTAAGACTGGCCGTTGCACTGCGCGGATTAGTAACATCTTCCAGTTTAAGCGCCGACACAGCTGCATTGAAATCCTCCATCATGGCCTTTCCCACCTTGATTCTTTCACCCAGGGCCCGCCTCAGCTGAAGCAAGTTCCCCCCGTTTCTCGAAACATTATGGCCAGTATCATCAAGGGCTTTCGCCACATCAGCAACAGTCTGCTCAAGTTTACCTGCTTCGAGGTCACCGGAACTCACCCCGAGGATCTGCTTCTCGATCTGTAACCAGAGAGGTTGTTTGTCTGTTTTTTCGATTGTTGTCATTGTAATTCTCCTTTTGTATTAATGTCTGATAGATTTTTGAAAATAGTAAAACCCGCTGATCCTTGAATATTATTTTCTATTTCCCACTATGCGGAAATGGGTTCATTGGATATTTCATGGCATGAAAAAGAATAAGTTAACATACTTAAGCACGTTAGTTCAATCTGTATAACTAATGATAACTATCATATAAGCAATATCCGTTTTTGTTGGATATTTAAGATTGATAGTGGACTCCAATTTCAAACCTGATTTGTAGTATGTCAGGGGCTGACCCCTTATCCGTTATTCAGAGGTTTTCCTTGCCAAAGACTACGGATTTCAGTAAGATTGGCAGCACGTGCTGCTGAAACACCAGACCCTATGCCAATTAAAACACTGTTCATCACGCCGCCCTTTACCCAGC
>PIVU01000332.1 GCA_003354025.1 Nitrospirota bacterium | reverse complement strand
GTTGTTGTCTGCTCTTATTAAATCAGACTGTGCACCGGCCAGTTCAGCTTCAGCTCTCAACAACACTGTTTTTGTAGCCTCACCTACTTCAAGTCTTGTTCTGGCAGCATCTCTGTGCTTTGTTAGCCTTTCGACATTTTGTCCGGCTATTTCCAAAGACTCTTTTGTGCCAAGAACTACGAAATAACGGGAAATAACACCCAGGAGAAATTCTTCTTTAACAGACTCCAGGTCGTGCTTTCCAATTTTTATCCCCTCTTTGGCGATACGTAGTGCTGTTAATTCTCTGCCGCTCAGTGATAAAGACTGATCGAGCCTTAACCCCCACTCATTCGTATATTTCGGCTGAAGCATGAACCCACCCAAGGTTTTATCTTCGCTATAGCGCGTGTGATTTCCGAAGGCTGACAGTGTAGGGAAAAGCACGGATAATGCCCTGTCTTTATCCAGTTCCGAGATGTACAGGTCTTCCTCGGCTATTTTTATTGTTTCGCTTCTTTCAAGGGCAAGCCTATATAAATCATTCAGAGAATACTCGTTTGCTGATGAATTGCCAATAGATAAGATGAATATAATAAAGAAGACTAATAGATATATGTTTTTCATGGTTTACCCTTTCTTACGCCATGACAGATCAAATCGAATAGAGACTTGCTCAATACACTTGGCGAACCTACGCCGTAAATAAGTTTTATCATTATGGTCCCGCGAATGCTTGCGAAAATGCTGATAGCAGCATCTTTAGTATTTAAAGGCCGAATAGATTTACTCTTGATACCTTTCTTAAGTATTGACTCAATCAGTTTTTGCTGTGTCTTGAAAAAGTGGCTCCGCATGGGCTGAATAAAGGGGAGTCTGTACTCCCTGTAAAATATGTGAAGCATCTGCTGCTTTTTCATGGAGCAGTCAAAACTGAATGAAATATAATCTTCAAGTGTCTTAAGAGCGTCGGTATCAGCTTTTTTGGCCAGGTCCTCAGCTCTCTGGAAATAGTCTTTGGTCTGATCTTTTATAATATCCAGGCAAAGTTCTTCTTTATTCTTAAATCTGAGATAAAGACTTCCCACGCTCAACCCTGCGTCCCTGGCAATATCGACCATTTTTGTCTCTGAATAGCCCTTTGATGAGAACAGTTTTAGGGCCACATTCAGTACTTTTGAATTTGATACTTTTCTTTTCATTATTGTTAAATGATCCCAGGGTACCATGCGGGACTGAATCATGATTCATATGAACCATCGTTCATTTTAAAGTGAATATGAAGCATTGTCAAGAGAATAAATTTGCTGGGATAGTTGCTTAAATTAAATAGGTGAACTTACTACTGAATAAGCTAATGCGACGCAGAATTTGCTCAGGTTTATAGTATGTAATGTCACGGAATGTATTACTCAAACAGGGCTTCAACAAATTCGGAGGGTTCAAAATCCTGAAGGTCTTCTACTGCTTCACCAACGCCAATAAGTTTAACAGGTATGTCCAGTTCCTTGTTGATAGCAAGGATAATACCTCCCTTTGCAGAGCCGTCAAGTTTGGTAAGGGCAATTCCTGTTAACCCGACAGCCTCGTTAAAGATTTTTGCCTGATTAATTGCGTTTTGTCCTGATGTTGCGTCTACAACCAGCAGTATTTCATGGGGCGCTGAGGATTTCTCTTTACTTATAACTCGTTTAATTTTTTTGAGTTCTTCCATAAGGTTTGATTTGGTATGAAGTCTTCCGGCGGTATCAATGATGACTATATCAGAACCCCTGGATTTTGCAGATGCTACAGCGTCAAATGCAACTGCTGCAGGGTCGGCACCGCTGCGGTGTTTAACGATACTAGCCCCGGCGCGGTCTGCCCATATTTCAAGCTGTTCAATTGCAGCTGCTCTGAAGGTATCAGCTGCGGCCAGTGTTACGGAAAAACCGTGGTCTGTGAAGCGGCGTGCAAGTTTTCCTATTGTTGTAGTCTTGCCAACTCCGTTAACGCCGACAGTAAGGATAACGTATGGGTCTTCGCCCGCGCACATTACTTTGTGCCCTTCTTTAAGAATCTTGACTACTTCTTCTTTAAATGCTTCACGCAGGTCACGTTCATTTTTTATTTTTTCTTCTTTTACCTTTTCCCGCAGGGCTTCGGTTATCGCGTCTGCTGCTACAGGGCCGATATCTGACATGATTAACAGTTCCTCGAATTCTTCGAGAAGTTCATTGTCGACTTTTCTTCCTTTTGCGAGCTTCTCCGTGTCTTCAATAAGAGATTTTCGTGTTTTAAATAAACCTGTTTTTAATTTGTCAAATAACCCCAATATGTTCTCCTTTGTGAAAATAAGTACAGAAGAGTCGTAGTTCTAAAGTACGGTCCCTTCAGTATTGGTGCAACATGAAATTGTAACAATTCGGGATAAAAAATGCATTGCGGTGAAAACAAAAAGAAAGGCAGGAAAACCTGCCTTTCTTTGTAGTATCCAGATTATGTAGTAGTGTTTATTACTATTAATATATTAGCTAATATGCAATCAGCTCCTGCTACACATGTAACCTTCCTCTTTTTACCAGTTGACGAACAGAATAAGAATTGAAACAACTAAACCATAAATAGTAAGTGATTCCATCATCGCCAGACCAACAATCAGAGGAGTCATTATCTTACCGGAAGCGTTCGGGTTCCTTGCAAT
>PIVU01000605.1 GCA_003354025.1 Nitrospirota bacterium | reverse complement strand
CATATCCTCCGGCATGGAATGGATGACAACGCAATATTCTTTTGACAGCAAGGGCACTGCCCCTGAGGCTGCCATGTTTTGCAACCGCTTCAAACGCATATGCCGAACAGGTCGGATAATACCTGCAGTTCCGGCCTGTTAGCGGTGATATAAAAAATTGATAAAATTTAATAAATATTAATAATAGCTGTTTAAGCATAAGTTTTTTCTGCTATTTTTGTAAAAAGTTTATCAAGCTTCTCAATAATCTGTCTGTTGGATAGCGTCGTCAGACCTTTCCGTCCAATGATATTTATGTCCCTGGTTCCCGGAATAGAATCTTTCCTGTGTCTGTAATATTCCCTTATAATTCTTTTTATCCGGTTACGCGCTACTGCATTCCCCACTTTTTTAGATACGGTAATTCCAATTCGATTGCATTTGCCTGTCCCATTGAGGACGGCTGCTATAAAATAGCCCGTGTGTATCTTTTGCCCTTGTTTCGAAAGCGTTAAAAACTGGCCCCTTTTTCGGAGCCTCACATCTTTGGGTAAAGAAAAGTTATTCAATAAATCCCTTTATTAAACAGTAAGTTTTTTTCTTCCTTTTGCTCTTCTTGCATTGATGACCCGTCGGCCACCCGGGGTCGCCATTCTTTTCAGAAA
>PIVU01000331.1 GCA_003354025.1 Nitrospirota bacterium | reverse complement strand
CAATATAGTAATGCTGCAATGGGGCTTAATGTTATTAACTGGCTGTCCGATCTGGATTACAAGGCCTTCCTGGATCAGAAAGAAATTAAGGTTGACCGTTTTGATTTATCGAGTAAGCAGAAACGCATAATTGTCATTGTTCTTTTCCTCATGCCTTTCCTTATTGCCTCAATAGGGGTTATGACATGGCTTCGGCGCAAGATTTGAGTCAGAGATTACCTGTTGTCTGTGTATAATGGCATTTATTGTTTGAGGTTGAGTCCTTAAATGCAGTGGTTAATAATTGCATTTACTTTTTTCGATATCAGTAAGTTGAAGTAATATAAATGTCCCCAGACACTAAAAAGAGAATATCGAATATCGAATTACAAATATCGAACCGCAGAAGTATAAAAAAAGAACTTCGACATTGGACATTGGACATTCGTCATTCAATATTCGTCGTTAATCCTTCCCTTCGTCACTCGTCATTTTCCGTTCATCCTTATAGTCTTTTCTTTATTTGAATTTGGAAACAGCGTTGTTAATTGCATCTTTCAGTTCTGAAGCGGCCTTTTCTACACCGGACTTAAGAGTGTCCCACGCTTCATCACCAGTTTTTTTCAGTTCTTCCAGTTTTGCATGCACTTCCTCGCTTTTTACCCGGAGTGTGTCGACCTGCCTGAGGCATTCAGCTTTAATTGTGGTCTCCGCCACTTCGGCCTTTGACTTGAGCTGCGCTATTTTTGTACTCCATTCTTTCAGCTGCGCGTCCATCTTTGACTTGTATGCTTCCTTTGATTCCATTCTCTTTCTCCTTCGTAAAAGTGATGTGAACAATTAAGTCGTACTTAACTATTATTGTGAAACCCATAGTATAAAATCTGGATATTGCCGAATGGAGCGATTTGCCTTCGGTCAATCATCTTTAAGTACGCTTAAGTCCCATTTTTCGAGTTGTTTTTTGATATCACGTATATCTTTTTTCCCTTCTATTGCCTTGAGAATACTGTTATAACCGGAAGTATCTCCATACAGTATACAACCGGAAAGGACGCCTTCTTTTATAACCAGTTTCTTATAATGGAACTTGTCTTCGTCTTTTATTACAATTGATTCATATTCATTATCTGCATCTATATCCCCTGCAGCTGCAAGATCTATCCCGACGACTTTAAGTACATTAGACATGGTTGTACCTTCATATATGGCATCTCCTCCAGCCATGTTTGTCCCTGCAATCTCACCCTGTTTCCGGGCCGCGGGCCAGATACCATAGAAATTATTCCTGTGCTCTATCAGATCGCCGGCAGCATATATGTGCTCCTTCTCTGTCTCCATCCGGTCATTTACCAGGATACCCTTTTGTATAGTTAAGCCCAGTTTATTTGCCAGTTCTGAGCGCGGCCTTACCCCCGCTGATACAATGATCATATCCCCATCTAGTCTTGTGCCGTCTTTAAGCGAAACACCATCTGCCTGTGTATCTCCCGTGATCTCTTCTGTCTCTGCCCCCAGATAGAACCTGAATCCCATGTTCTCAAGCTGTGTCTTGAGCATGTCAGCCCCTGCATTGTCCATCTGCCTGGGAAGAAGACGGGGGAAGAATTCCACGACGATTATTTCATGGCCCCTTTTTCTCATACTGTTACCGGCTTCAAGGCCCAGCACTCCGCCGCCGATCAATACAATTGACTGTTTTCCTTCTGCAAAAGCTATGATTTCATCGGCATCTTTGATTGTTCTCAGGGTGAATACTCCCTTTTTGTCCGCCCCATTGATTGGAGGAATAAAGGAAATGCCGCCTGTAGCGAGAAGGAGGCTATCGTATTTAAATACTTCACCCTTTTCAGTAACCACCTCATTGTTATCAGTATTAATATCTTCTATGCGGGAATCCAGAAGCAGTTTTATGTTGTTTTTATCGTACCACGCTCTGTCATGAATAATAATGTCCTCTTCCCGGGCTTCTCCAGCAAGGTATTCGATCAGGCGGATACGGCTGTAAAAGGGTGTTTCCTCCTCGGTCTGAATTGTAATTTCACCTGCACTGTCTAACTTGCGGATAGTCTCGGCTGCTGTTGTTCCGGCAACACCATTGCCTATGATCAAATATTTCATACTCCTCCCTTAAGAAAACGTGAATAATTCAGATAATACTTATTTGTTCTTTCCCGCTATTTCCCAGCCTATAAACAGACCTATAAGCACTCCTATAAACAGTGAGCCCAGAAGAAGAATGACACGGGACAGACTTAATTTCAAGGGGTGAAAAGTTCTTTTCACCCCTTCGTGAGTGTCTTTAATTTTAGAGTTTAGTAAATGAAGGTATAATCTGTTAGCTAATGAGTTACAACACCTTCTTGTAACTCGTAATTCTCATTCAGTCTGGTCTATTGATGAAAAGTGGACCCCGGTCCCAGGCAGCAAGCGGTCTACTGAACTTCACCCGCTGGCATAGACTCCAGTCTCCTGATAAGCCCATTTACTGTGTCTTTCTCAATCTTGGCGCCTTTTTCATCTTTTACCTCATCCACTTCTTTAAGGTAATGTTGCAGTGAGGTCATTACTGCAACGGCCTCCCGATTAGATAAATTTAAATGCATAGCTTTGATCTCCTTCTTCGTTAGATGTGCAATCATCCGATTGCAATGTGTTTAAGAGCAGTCAAATTAAATTGATAC
>PIVU01000110.1 GCA_003354025.1 Nitrospirota bacterium | reverse complement strand
AAAAGTAAAGTATCCCTTGTACAGGGAGACAATAGAAAAGACAATATTAAAAAGTGTCTTGAACTCATAAAGGATGACCTTGCTTCTATCAGGGATGCAAAGAACATTCTCATCAAGCCAAACCTGGTTGCCATAAAGCCCGATTTTGCCAATACACATGTGGAAGCAATAGAGGCCACTATCGAATTCATAAGAGAAATTGCACCTGACACACCAATAACAGTAGGGGAAAGTTCAGCATCGGCATTTTATAATGATCTGCCTACCTCAAAGGTATTTGAAGACTATGATTATTACCGTCTTGAAAAAAAGTTCAGCAACGTAACTCTTACTGATTTTGATAATGACACAGAAGTCATAGAGAGTCCTATTCATTCAGTTGTTGGAGATACACATTTAAGAGTCACCAAACGTGTTGAAGAGTTCGATTACAAGATATCACTTGCTATTCCCAAGACACATAATTTCGCTGTCGCTACATTCGGAATAAAAAATATGGCCGGGCTTGTGCTTCGTAAAGATATGGCTATGATACACGGCATGAAGGGAGGCATTGCAGTTGATGCTCCCAAAACAATTCTTGACAAACTTCCCTCCGGCACAGTATCCAGGGCGCGCAGGTTCCTGCCGAACCAGCTGATTAATTTTCTTTTCAAGCAGTACCCGACGTATCGTAAAAGCGTTAAAATGATCCACAGGAACATTGTTGAATTCGCCAAATTAACATGGCCGGACCTAGTAATACTTGACGGATATGTCTGCATGGAAGGTGACGGTCCGGTGGACGGTACTGCTGTGGAAATGAAAGTTGCTATTGCTTCAACAGATCCTGTTAAAGCAGACGGCGTTGGTGCACGACTGATAGGCTTCGAACCGGAGGATGTAGGATATTTATATTATCTTCAGAATGTAGAGAAAATGGGAAACTACTCTCTTAACAATCTTGTGGGTGAAGATCTCAATAAGATAAAGAGACAGTTTAAACGGCACGGAACATATGATGTCCAGAGCCAGTGGCATGAAAATAAATCTGGTGGTTGACAGGTCTGTTAGTCTCCTAGTTTAGGAGACTCAATAAGGATTTACATTATGAAACGTATAGCTGAACCGGATTTAATGAATGATAAAGAGCAGGCTGCGGCATACGCGGCTACCGACTTTTCAGAGCCCCATGATAATTTTGTCAGGCATTTCAGCCGTTGCTTTCCTGATTTCGTTGAAGGATCAGTGCTTGATCTTGGCTGTGGCACGGCAGATGTCACTATCCGGTTTGCATTACACTATAAGAACGCAGATATTACAGGCATAGACGGCGCCACGGCCATGCTTGACATAGGCATGCATGATGTTCAGGCAAAAAACCTTTCCGGCCGTATTAAGCTGCTAAAACGTTTTTTACCTGATAAAGACTTAACATGCAGTAATTTTGATGCTATAATTTCAAATAGCCTGCTGCACCACCTTAAGGAGCCTTTAGTTCTATGGGATACGGCAAAAAGATGTATTGGCACCGGAAAACCTGTTTTCATTATGGACCTTTATAGACCTGACAGCATCACATCAGCTGAAAAACTTGTTAAGCAGCATGCCGAGGAAGCGCCTGAGATACTTAAAAAAGACTTTTACAATTCACTACTGGCGTCATATAATATCTCTGAAGTAAAGCATCAACTGAAACAATGTGATCTTGATTTCTTAAAGGTAGAGAACATAAGTGACAGACATATGATAATTTGGGGACAAAGTGAATAATAATATTAAGAGTGAATTTCTCGGAACCGCATTCAGGGCTGCCATGCTGGCCGGTGATTATATTGTAAAAAGCCTCGGGAATATCACCAGTAATGATATTGATATTAAGCAAGCCTCCGACTTTGTCACAACTATAGATAAGGAGTCGGAAAATATTATAATCAGCACTATTCAAAAGAAGTTTCCCGACCATCATTTCCTTGCTGAGGAGTCTGCAGCTAATACAACTACAGGACAGTACAGGTGGATAATAGACCCGCTTGACGGAACAACTAATTTCATTCACCAGTACCCTGTTTTTTCAGTTTCAATAGCCCTTGAGTTTGAGGGAGACATAATCCTCGGCATTGTGTACGATCCTTTAAGAGAAGAGCTGTTTACTGCTGAAAAAGGAGGCGGAGCTTTTCTCAACGGGCTTTCTTTTCATGTCTCACAAATTTCCGAACTTAACGGGTGTCTCATATCAACGGGTTTCCCCTTCCGTCAAAAGGAAATCATCGATGACTATCTTAAATTATTTAAAAATATATTTTTCAAGGTCAGCGATATCCGCAGGGCCGGGTCTGCTGCAATAGATTTGGCCCATATCTCATGCGGTAGATGCGACGGATTCTTCGAAATCGGACTAAGCCCATGGGACATTGCAGCAGGAAGTTTACTAATTCAGGAAGCCGGCGGTCTTGTTACCGATTTCAACGGGGGCAACGACTATTTATCAACGGGCAATATCGTTGCAGCTACTCCGGTCATACATACAAAGCTGCTTGAAGAAGTGAGGAATGTTTTCAAGCATTCAATAGAGAAGTAACCTTCTAAGCCCAGTACTGTATCCCTCTTTCGCTATTCAACTCAGTTGTTTTAATTGCCTTATTAATTAAACTTATTAATATTGACTCTTTTACATTACAGATGATAATTTATGATATATCGTCTTGTGTCGGTTTATAATTCATTGCTTTTCGTCTCACTTTTTTAATCTTTTACAGGAAATATATGAACAAAAAAAATATATTTGTAGGTTTGATATTCATATTATTAAGTGTATGGTTTTATACAGCGCTGTCCTCGTTCAATACTGTTCCTGATTCTTTCCCCCAAAAATTGGTTGTACGTGAGGGAATTGAACGGTCTGCAAAAGAAGTAGCTAAAAAACTTGCAGATGATATGGGATTTGATCTGGATGGATCATACAAATCCGGTTACACTCCCGATGATGTTGTCGAGTACTTAATAAGTCAGCCCCATACTTTTAATATATCATTCTATAAAGGGGCCTATTATGACGGCAGGATAACTATCTCGCGTTATATCCCTTTTTCTATCTGTATAATATTATTTCTTATAGGTAGTGCTATAATAATTTTCAAATCAAGAAACTAACCATTACTTCTATTTTCACTATATACTATAACCTATGTTTTTCAACTTATTTCTCTTATTCGCCGTAATACCGGTAATTGAACTTGCAATACTGATAAAAATCGGATCATATTTCGGTGTGTTTAATACAGTAGTTATTGTCATCTTAACAGCCATGATCGGAGCATATATGGTCAGGCTTGAAGGGATAAGTGTTCTGACACGCTTGCAGAATAATATGCAGCAGGGCATATTCCCGGCAGATGAGTTAATAGGCGGAGCAATGATCCTGGTAGCTGGTGCGCTGCTTCTCACTCCCGGTTTCTTCACTGATATCCTGGGCTTCCTTATGGTATTCCCTCTTTCCAGAAATTTCATTACAAAATATGTGAAGCAGTATATAGAGAAGAAAGTCTCCCCGAACGACATTCATATCGACAAACTCTGATTTCTTTGGAATCCTCAAAACTCATACTTGAAATCTACAATAAATATCAGGATGTTATACTTACGTGATGAATATTGTAACGGCAAAAGAACTCATTAAAGAATACGGTAAACTTCGTGCCGTTAACAGCATTAATTTTGATATCGGCAAAGGTGAATGTTTCGGATTTCTGGGTCCCAATGGCGCTGGTAAATCCACGGTCATGGGCATAATTCATTGTTACATGCCTCCTACTTCAGGGGAAGTCAGAGTATTTGATATTAATGTTACCAATGATCCCAGTATGATTAAATCAAAACTGGGAGTCATGCCCCAGGACAACAATCTTGATCCTGATTTATCGGTCCTTGAAAACCTGATCGTTTATGCAAGATATTTCAATATATCAAAAAAAGAAGCAATGAGTACGTCAAAAAACCTTCTGAATTTTATTGAAATGGAAAGTAAAGCCAATGTGAATATCAAAGACCTCTCCGGCGGAATGCAGAGAAGACTTTTGCTAGCAAGGGCATTGATTAACCATCCGGAGATCATAATACTTGATGAACCAACTACAGGGCTCGATCCTCATTCAAGACATGCCGTCTGGGACCAGTTGTCGTTATTAAAATCGAGAGGTATTACTTTAATTCTGACCACTCATTACATGGAAGAGGCCGAGAATATTTGTGATAGAGTTGCTATTATGGATGCCGGCAAAATTATTGCAACTGATTCTCCATCAAAGCTGATTGCTAAATACGGCGGTAATCTTGAAAGTGTTTATCTAACATTAACGGGGCATGAATTAAAGAGTTAAAAGAGTTGCAGAGTTGAGGAGTTTGAAATGAATATTCAGAGAGCATTCAGAGTCTGGCAAAGGAATTTTACAGTATACACAAAACTGTACAAGTCCAGTTTTGTTTTCAATTTTGTTGAACCCATACTCTACCTTGTGGCCCTTGGACTGGGACTTGGGTCTTTTGTAAAAGAAATCAACGGTATTCCGTATATAAATTATATCGCTCCCGGGCTTATTGCTTCATCATCAATGTTTGCAACTGCTTCAGAATGCACCTACGGAACCTATGTGCGAATGACTTACCAGAAAACGTTTGATGCCATTCTTGCTACACCCGTTAACCTTGAAGACCTGGTTGCAGCCGAACTACTGTGGGGTGCTACCAAGAGTCTTATATACGGTACTGTTATTGCAATCGTAATTACAGCGTTCGGCCTGATAGATTCCCCGATGATTATTCTATGTATACCGGTACTTTTTTTAAGCGGACTTATATTTGCTGAAATATCAATTATCGCCGTAGCCTTAGTTCCAGGCATAGACTCTTTCAGTTATTTTTTCACGCTGCTTGTAACGCCCAGCTTTCTTTTCTCAGGCATATTCTTCCCCCTGGACACTCTCCCTCCCTTAATATCCAGGATCGCATACTTCACTCCGTTATATCACGTTGTCAATATATTTCGCTCATTGTCTGCGGGCAATGTACATGCAGTACTGGGAGATCTTGTCTGGTTAGTGATTGCAGCCGCACTTATGGCACCCTTCCCGTTCAGATTAATGCGGAAGAGGATTGTAAAGTAATTCAGCCCAATTTAAATTATGAGTTGCATTACTTCCGAACATACATTGTAAAGTCATAGGGGTCTCGCCCGTGACAGAGAGATACATAAGGTGAGAGATTGTGAACAGCGAAGTCGAGCATTTCTGCTGGATCGAAATATTGCAGAGCAAAATCTTTCTTATTTTCAATAGACGATAGTGCGTTAAAAACAAGTGTTTCCCGGCAGGAATAGAATAACTTCTCAAGAGTGCTCTTAGCATAATCAACCAGGCCCGAAAGTTTAAGATTAAAAACCCCGCATAGAAAAATATAATCAAATTGTTCATCAATATCACTGCTATCTATATCGAATACTTCGAATCTGCAGTCAGGATATTTCTGTTTAGCCATGGCTATAAGGTTTTCATTGATATCAAATCCAGTATAGGCTACGCTGAAACCTCTGTCCTTTAAAAACTGATAGAAGTCGCCCTTGCCGCATCCGTAATCAAGTACTTTCTTCCCGTTGATATTTTCATTGAAACCCAATAGAGACTCAAACCTTGTGCGTTGTCCTTTTTCGGACCAGCATACTGCCTCAGGCCTGTCACCGTACATCATGAGGGATTTGTTGAATGTGGATATTACATACTCTTTTGAGAGCTCATCCATTTACTCTTTCCTGACAATAACATCTGAAGGCAACGCTACCATCAGGGATTGCAGCGCCTTTTCGAGAATATCTCCGGATTTTGATTCTGCTGTAATCAGAACCCTGTATCCAGGATGGTTGAGCACAGGATATGAGCCAAACATAACATCTCCGTACTCTAATACTATCCTGTTCAGTATTTCTGCAACAACCGATTCATGGCAATTCAAATAAATACGGCTCAAGTGAAATGCCGTAGACCTGAACTTCTCTTTGATAAATGTAAATTTGTTTCTGATATATTCAGGAATTCCGGGGAATATATAAATATTCTTAAATGATACTATGGGAAACCTCATTTTCTCATTGTATTCAACTTTGCTACCTTCGGGAAGACGTGTCATTTTAAGCAATGCGCTGTTTAACTTCTTTTTGAACTTGCTCTCCAGTATGCCCCTGATTTCATCATTTAAAACCAGCTCAACGCCGAACCCTTTTGCAATACCGGCCATAGTAACATCATCATGTGTAGGGCCTACTCCTCCTGATGTAAAAACATGGTCGTAGGACTCGGAAAAAAGCACCGCTTCCTGTCCTATCATGTCCAGTTCATCAGGAATAACCGATATTCTTTTAACATCAACTCCCAGATCACGCAGCTCACCAGTCAGAAAATAGGAGTTTGCATCCTTTACTTTTCCCGACAATATTTCATTACCGATAATTATTATTCCCGCAGTCCTGGAATTTCCCATCAAATACTTTAACAGAAATGAACCTATTAAGTGGATGTATTATCTATTTTCCTCCAGTTAAACACGTAAACAGACCCTTAATTTCCATTATTATTCATTAAGTTAGCAGTTATGATCTAAATCATTGTTTAATAAAGTTATGAATGTGATAATTTTTTTACTAATCATAAACCTGCAATTGAGGAGACTGCGTATTTCCGATTGCCTTATAAGGCACACTCAACAATATTGAGCAGTTAAACAAAGGAGGATATTATGAGTTTACTGCACACGGCGAATCTGCAGAGGGTGCTAATGCCGGATCGGTTTACACTCATCACACAATCAAGACTTCATTAAACGTTAAGAAACCCGGCACATTGATCGCAGCGAGCCTGTGCAATATTCACGGGCTATGGGAAAGTTCAAAAGAAATTAAAGTCAGTTGATAACTCATCTCAGTGAACTTACTTTTTATCCAGGGGGGAATATATTATTCCTCCTTTATTTTTTTCTTTCTTAACAGATTTATGGAAATCAATTAATTACAGTCTATATCCTGATATAATATAATTAATTCACTTATCGAATAATAAATGTGTTTCAAATTGGAATTAAATACAAATGGCAGATAACCCTGATTTAAAAAAAAGTATTTTGGATAAGATCAATGACCCAAAGTGGAGGATGATCTCAATCCTTGCCCTTATGTTCTTCGTAGTCTACGGCACTCAGATTTTTAACAGTAGTACCGGACCAGCCACAAGCAGCATCAGCTACAGTGAATTTATTTCTCAGCTAAGCAATAACAATGTACACTCGATTACCATTAATGAACATAACGTTACAGGAGAATTCAAAGAAACTGCTGATATCTTTATGCCGGCAGTCAAACAATATAAGGCCGTCAAGAATTTCCAGACCGCACTGCCCATATTCCAGGGAGAAGACCTTATTGCAAAACTGGAAGCAAAGAAGGTATTAGTAAATGTTAAATCAACAGAACATCTCTCCCCTTTCTGGCAGTTTATTGTCGGCCTTCTTCCATGGGTCATCATCATCGGCATCTGGTTATTAATAATGAGAGGGGCGCAGAGGGTCCAGGGAGGACCTGGCGGACTTTTTTCATTCGGATCAAGCAAAGCCAAACTTCACAATGTCGAGAAATCCCAGGTGACTTTTAAAGATGTTGCCGGCATGGAAAACGGCAAGATAGAACTTAAGGAAACAGTGGAATTTCTGAAAGATCCGGGAAGTTTCAAAAAACTCGGGGCAAAGGTGCCGAGGGGCGTTTTACTAATCGGACCACCAGGAACAGGCAAAACTCTTCTCGCCCGGGCAATCGCAGGTGAGGCAAAAGTACCTTTCTACAGCATCAGCGCATCGGAATTTATTGAGATGTTTGTGGGTGTCGGAGCGTCACGTGTGAGGGACATGTTTCTTAAAGCCAAAGCCGCCCAGCCCAGTATTATTTTTATAGATGAAATTGATGCTGTAGGCCGTACACGCGGGGCAGGTCTCGGCGGAGGACATGATGAACGCGAGCAGACTCTAAACCAGCTGCTCAGCGAGTTGGACGGATTTGAACAGAATGAAGAAGTCATTGTCATAGCTGCGACTAACAGGCCTGATGTTCTGGATCCTGCTCTACTTCGTCCGGGCCGTTTTGATCGTCATGTTGTTATAGACAAGCCCGGCGTTAAAGATCGCAAAGCTATTCTCAAAGTACATGTAGCTGACAAAATCCTTTCAGACAGTATAGATCTTGATAAGATTGCACAAGGCACCCCCGGGATGTCTGGAGCCGACCTGGAAAACCTTGCTAATGAAGCAGCTTTGATCGCTACGAGAAATAAAAAAGATACTATCGACATGGACGATTTTGAAGAAGCCCGGGACAGGATATTCATGGGCACTGTCAGAGATGAATCAATCAGTGAACTGGAGAAACGCATTACCGCCTATCATGAAGCCGGTCACGCATTGGTTGCCTTTATGCTTCCCGGCACAGACCCTATTCATAAAGTAAGCATAGTTCCTCGAGGCATGGCAATGGGAGTTACCCAGCTCCTTCCTGAAGAAGACAGACATTACTATCCCAAATCATATTTAATGAATAAACTCAGCGTTGCCCTTGCAGGAAGAGTCTCAGAAAAAATTATATTCAATGATCTAAGCACTGGAGCACAAAGTGATTTAAAAGAAGCATCATCCATTGCAGAGAAAATGGTGGCCCAGTGGGGTATGAGTGATAAAGTCGGCCCTGTCAGTCTTGGAAGAGGCGAAGAGCATCCTTTCCTTGGAAGAGAGCTATCCTCTCCCAAACACTATAGTGAAGACATGGCATGGCTTATGGACCAGGAGATCAGGCAATTAATCATTGATGCGGAATCCAGAGCTAATGACATACTAGATAAAAACAAGAATATTCTTATTGCGCTATCAGAGGAACTGTTGAAAGAAGAAGTGCTGGATAAAAAAGATGTTGAAAGAATTATAAAAGAAAACACAAATGAGCCATCTTCTTAAACTCTCACTATTCTTCAAGCTGATCCACTAATGAAAACAGACATACTCAGTCAATTTAATCTTCAGAATGACCTTATATACCTCAACCATGCAGGTGTTTCGCCATGGCCTATGTGTACTTCAAAGGCTGTAAAAGACTTTGCAGATGAAAACAGCCTGGCCGGTTCTTCCCGTTATATGAAATGGCTTGATGTAGAAGACAATACCAGGACACTTGCAGGAAAACTTATCAATGCACCTTCTAAAAAAGACATTGCATTCTTAAAGAACACATCTGAAGCCCTGTCTGTTGTAGCCTATGGGTTAAACTGGGAACAGGGTGACAACATAGTTAGCAGCAACCAGGAGTTTCCTTCCAACAGAATTGTGTGGGAATCTCTGGCTCCGCTCGGAGTAGAGTTCAGGCAGGCCGACCTTTATAGCAACGCTTCTCCTGAAGACGCTCTGTTTTCATTAACTGATTCACGCACAAGGTTATTAACCGTTAGTTCCATACAGTATGCAACAGGTATCAAAATGGATTTGCGAAGAATAGGTGAGTTCTGCAAATCAAAGAACATTTTATTTTGCGTAGACGCAATACAGAGTTTAGGTGCACTCCGCTTTGATGTGCAGGATATAAAGGCTGATTTCATTATGGCCGATGCTCACAAATGGATGCTGGGGCCCGAGGGTATTGCTCTGTTCTACAGTAACCGGGAGACCAGGGACCTGATTAGCCTTAAACAGTACGGTTGGCACATGGTCAAGTCAGTGGGAGACTTTGACCGCACTGACTGGGATATTGACGATACTGCTCGCCGCTTTGAATGCGGCAGCAATAACATGCTCGGCATACATGCACTCAATGCCAGCCTTTCAATGCTGATGGATATCGGAATGGATTCCGTTGAGAAAGAGATTCTTAAAAGAAGCGAATACCTCATAAAACTGGTCCAGTCAGAACCTCAATTGGAGTTGGTCACTCCTGAAGACAGAAACCGTTACGGAGGTATCATAACATTCAGCAGGAAAGACTTGGATAACAATGCAATATACGAATATTTGATGAAACATAATGTTATGTGTGCCTACCGTGCAGGAGGGATTCGCCTTTCTCCGCATTTCTATACACCCTATACACACCTGGATAAAGTAATTGGGATGATAAGCAGATATAAGCCAGGGACAAATGACAAAGTCTAAATGACAAAATCAGGCATACCTGTCTTTGACATTGTCAATCAGTACATTTTAGGAGCTATAGGCCGTTTTAAAACTCTCTACAATCTGAAGGTACTTTGGAGGCGGTTTCAGCACTTCAACTCCCATAATATCATAAAAAGCCTCTGTCTGAACCAGGCGCCTGACCTTCACAGGAAGCTCAAGAACTTCCTCTTTTAGAGGCAGAAGGAGTTTCAAACTTGAATTAGACGGCAGGCATACTCCGGAATTAATACGCATGCCATTTTCTGATATGTCTGTAATCAGTCCATAGCATATTGATCCCCGATGCACAAACTTCACTACCAGACTGGCAGGTATTCTTAAAGAACATCTTTTTTGATTACGTTTTTTACTTTCAGCCATAACACCCTAATATAAGATTTTTATTCTTTAATCTTTATAGCACGGTTTATAGGGCTTGTCAAATGAATTAAATTCAAAATATTAATGGAGGGTTTTTAAAAAATCTTTGTACTCCATAGGAGGATCTAATATTTCCAGGCCAACACTGTTAGTCATGTCTTCCGATGAATTGTCATAAGACCATTTCACATTGCAGTTTAGTTTGATCGTTTTTCCATTGGAGAGTTTTAACTTAATGTCTATGCCGGAACCAGGCACATATGCATTACTTTTTGATGGGGATGTGATCATGCTAATTCCTGTTTCCGAGAGGTTCTCAATAAATACCGAGCAGCTTTTTGAACATGAAAGGCGTTCAGCTTTAAGATTGACCGTTAATCGTTTCGCACGTCTTCTTTCCATTATAGTCTCCCCTGTTTTTCGTTTATTATAAA
>PIVU01000604.1 GCA_003354025.1 Nitrospirota bacterium | reverse complement strand
TCTTTGCCGCAAAAATATATCTATTATTACTGAAAACCAGGGGCTCGGGCAAATAACTTTAAAGTGAGAGCGCAGGATTATCCAGCCGAAGATAAGCCATCCATCTTGCATCATCTTCCAGGTTCTCAGGCCTTCCGGATTCCATATCCATTCCCGGACGGTCTACCAGAAACTTTATAACTAACGTCCTATCATCATCTGTGATAATAATCAATGACCGTCCTGCTTCTTTATAAGATTTTATGCCGGAAGATAACTTAAGCCGGACAAGCTCATCGATGCTGTCATAGGTCTCAACAGTCTTATAGTTGAACTCTCTCTCGATTAAACCAGGGCGCGGACTCAAAAGAACTTTTTCTATCTTGCTGCCCTCAAGCAGCGCCATGGAAATTTCCCAATAGTTAAAAGCCTTTTTCTGATAGCTGGAGACTATTTTGTCGTATGGATTACGTCTAATATATGGCTCAGGATTGAAAAATAAATCGATCATGCTGATACCCTTAAGAGCTCCAGGGTATCTACGGGTCATATTATACAATGCTAAAGTGACACCAAAGCGTGTCCCTCTTTCCTGATGTTTTAGTGCAGTCACTAATTCAGGTACGGCCGATCTGCCTCTTTCAACTAAAATGTCGGCAACCGTCTC
>PIVU01000330.1 GCA_003354025.1 Nitrospirota bacterium | reverse complement strand
TCAGACAGTGAAGTAGTTGTCCATATGATCGCAAACTCCAGGGCAGGCAGCCTGCATGAGCGTCTTATTGACACCATGACAAAAATTTCAGGGGCATTCAGTATTCTCCTGATGACCGAAAATGAACTTATTGCGTTCAGAGACCCTCTGGGGTTCAGGCCTTTGAGCATCGGCACGCTGGACGGCGCATATATTGTTGCGTCGGAGACATGTGCTTTTGATCTTATTGATGCTGAGTATCTGCGTGATGTCGAGCCCGGAGAAATGGTAATTATCAGCAAAGACGGATTGAAATCCATAAAACCTGTTCCATCAAGGAAGCAGGCCCACTGCATATTTGAGTTTATTTATTTTGCCAGGCCTGACAGCAACATTTTCGGCAATCAGAATGTAGACGCTCTGAGAAAAGAATTCGGAAGGCAGCTTGCAAGGGAATACCCCGTCGAAGCAGACATCGTCATTCCTGTACCGGACTCGGGAGTTCCTGCTGCCCTTGGATATGCTCAGGAAAGCGGAATTCCATTTGATTTCGGCCTTATTCGAAACCATTATGTTGGAAGGACCTTTATCGAACCGAGACAGTCAATCCGGCACTTTGGTGTGAAAATCAAGTTAAACCCGGTACGTCAGCTCCTGGAGGGCAAAAGAGTTTTAGTCGTCGATGATTCTATTGTAAGGGGAACAACCAGCAAGAAAATCGTTAAGATGATCAGAGAGGGAGGACGAGCAAAGGAAGTACATCTAAGAATTAGCTCGCCCCCGACAATCGGCCCATGCTTTTACGGAATTGACACACCTTCCCGTAAAGAGCTTATCGCATCAACACACACAGTAGATGAGATAAAAAAATACATTACTGCCGACTCCCTTCAATATATAGACCTTGAAGGACTTATGAATACTGTGCCCAATCCAGAGAAATTCTGCACAGCATGTTTTAGCGACAACTATCCCGTATTCTCCAAACAGGAGAAAGCCGAGCAGTTTGATCTATTCTAAACTAACTGCTAGAACGTCTTATTGTTTGCACAGTCTATCGCAAATGCCTCTCCATCAACCCTGGTTCCGTCATTGCCAAATGCACTGGCCCTGAAACAATTGGGGGTAGCCCCTGCCACGCCCATACCCGTCTCAATACAGTAACTGAAAATAAGATTATTACCGTTATTACCTGGTTGATAAGAGGGGAGAAGTGCCTGGATAGCGGCAGTATTGTTATTACCTTTAGAGCATGTGCCTGCCGAAGCCGTATAAGCTGCATTTTCCGAAAAGAACTGTTCCTCCATCAGGCGAAGGGCCTCAAGGTTGCCATAAGCTTCCGTCCTTGCAGCGCGTGACTGCTGTCCAAGATATGCCGGCACTGCAATCATTGCAAGAATCCCTATAATAGTTACCACTATTATCAATTCTATCAATGTGAATCCTTTGTTGCTTTTCATAATGTATTCACCTCCCAAATAATTTCTTCATTACTTGCTCTATATGCATAATTAATTTAGTCAGCACTGACTGCCTTCTGATGCATGGTAGCACCATTAATGTCTGTGACTGATACAAAAATATACCTCACTGATTGATCTTCCCCAGGCGTATAACACAGAGTTACCTGACCGGGGTTCCCGGTTGCAATCGTATCACAGGCTGCCTGGTCAGCTGCACTCCCCCCGGATTTCCAGAGAGGATTAGCTGAATTCCATGGAGAAATATCCGGCTTTGAAGCTATAAATGTTGTAACCATTCCGTCTGAAGCCAGGGTATCATTATCTGAGTCCGACGCTGCAATCAAACCATCTCCATTTGTGTCAACTTCAACCAGAGACCCTAAGAGCGTATTTGCCTTTTTCACGGCATTTATCCATGACTGCAGTTCAGGGACATTTGAGTTTACGGCCCTTTGAACAGAACCTTTTCTACCTCTTTCCTGCATACCAACATATGCTGGAATTGAGACCGCAGTGAGAATTCCGATAATTGCCACTACTATGAGAAGTTCTATCAGGGTAAACCCGTCTTTGTTTTTCATTAGGAGTTTCATTTCATTGGGCCATTAAAAAAGGGGAGCATACAGCTCCCCCATTTTGCTTCTTTGTAATTAATCAGCCGTAACTGTTTTTGAAAAAACAACTCCACCAGCATTGTCCTTTGCAACCATAAATGTGGATTGAATTGCGACGGTATCACTAGGTGTCGCGCATAACGTAATTTGTCCTGCTACTGCTGCGGTAGTACATAATGCCATCGTTGCACCCGCTTGTACTGCATATAAAGGATTGGATGAATCCCACGGTGAAACCTGACCCAGGGTTACGCTTGCTGCTACATATTGTGCAATCGGTGTAGTAAGCGTTGAGTTTAACTCAGTCGCTTCAACAAGACCGTCACCGTCAATGTCAATTTCTGCAAGACCACTCTGAGGATGGGTTGCCGCACTCTTCTTGCCTGCAGTCATCCAGCTCTGTAATTCTGGAGCTACTGCTTCAGCTCCTCTTGTAACAGCACCTCTCCTGCCTCTTTCCTGCATACCAATGTATCCCGGAATAGCGATAGCTGCGAGGATACCGATGATCGCTACGACGATCAACAATTCGATAAGTGTAAAACCTTCTTCTTTCTGCATTTTGTTCATTGTTTTAATCATTTGCTGCCTCCTTATTATTTGGTTCTTGGCCAA
>PIVU01000329.1 GCA_003354025.1 Nitrospirota bacterium | reverse complement strand
CAGGGGAAAAAAGTAGAGGATGCTGACATGTTTAGGGGACATGGCTGAAGTTAAAAGGCAGGCTTTTAATATCAGTATCAGCATCCTCTGAACTAAGTATATCAAATTAGCTTCAGATTTACACATTATTTTTTTTAATCACCCCATTAATGACCTGTCAGACTAATGTGCTGCTGTTGACTTGGAGGTTAAGAGTATATTCTGAAGATATTGCCGGTCCAGGAGCTATGTCAGATATTGTCCTGTGTTTGACCGGAGGTTGCATTTGTGGTATAAAAGCTCTATCAGGTCGGCAGGTGTGTTGATGTTTTTTGAAACGATACCTGTTGCCGTCCATGAACATATAATGCCAATGGGTAGAATTCGATGATAGTATTTACGTAAAATATCTCCCTGTTGAATTGTGTAATGCTGTACCTTTTGAAATTATGCGGATATTGATATGGATATGAATTATGTTGCGCTTATTGGACTTATTGCAGGTATATGTACTACGATTTCCTTTTTGCCGCAGGTAATAAAAACTGTCAGAACTAAAGAGACAAAGGCACTGTCCCTGCCGATGTACATTGTTCTGGCGCTGGGTATGTTTTTATGGACGGTATACGGGATCTTTATAAAAGATGTGCCGATTGTACTGGCCAATTCAATTTCTCTTATGCTGGCATTAACGGTCTTGCGCCTAAAGATTAAATTTGGTTAGTCTGCATCAATCCAGCCGATATAAGGTGATTCTGCAACATGAGAAATAGACGACCTTTTAAAGTGACCAGAAAAAAGAAAAACGGAGCAGAGGAAGACAGGTCAATTGCAGATATAGTAACAGACCTTACAAAGGGCGGAACCAACTCAAATAACTATAGGCAAGCCTCGCTTCGTATGTATGGATTGATCTGTGCTAAATGCGGCAGGGAGTTTGAGGGGCCTGACCAGCATCTTCTTACGGTCCATCACAAGGATGGAAATCACTTGAATAATCCTCCTGATGGTTCAAATTGGGAAAACCTATGCATTGATTGTCATGACGATGAGCATAGCAGGGGCTTGCTGGGTGATTATCTGAAGCCTGACTAGTTATTGGATACAGCTGGTAGTAACAGATTTATATGATGTTGTCGTTTGCTGCCCAACTCTCCATGTTTGATAAAATAACTTGATCTAATAAATTATATAGTTGATAATTAATTATGAATAAAAGTAATGAAGAGCAGAGAACATATAAACGTTTTTCAGCTAATGCTGGCTGCTGGGCACTGCTGGAGAACAATGACAGGATTGCTATAAAAAACATAAGTTTGTTTGGAGCATGTCTGGTAGTCCCGCAGAGCTACGATAAAGAGGTGAGCTGCAGGATTACTATTTGTTCTGACACTAAAGGAAATATTAAATTAACAGGCAGTGTAATCTGGTCATTTCCCATGGGGCCGGAGGATTCTGAAGAGGGTCGGACGTTATTGTATGAGACCGGTTTTAAGTTTGTAGAAATGGATGATACACAGAAAAAAGCTCTGCAAGTGTTTATTGATGGTCTCGATTGAAGTTGTTTTTTAATATACAATGCACCATCAATGTCCTTTTTTTAATTCCAGCGTTTACTCGTTCTGTTTAATTAACTCTGAGAGCAGAGACTAGAAAGTTCAGTGATGAAAACATGTCCAAAATGCGGGAAGAAGTTCAATGTTTGGCAAAGAGCTATTGGTGAACATAAGGAGCATGTCCGATTCTGCTGTCATGAAGAGACATCGGATAAGCATAAATTGGCCGCAACATGCAGGGGGTGTCCTGCCGGCTGTTTTGAGGGCCTGTATGATCAGGATGGTAAAGAGCCCAAAAAAAAGATGACAAGTAAGAGAGAGGATTAAATGGCTGAACATAATGTGACCATATTTAAACCCTATCAATTTGAAGTCGGACAGAAAATAAGGATAGAGGGCCCTCAACGCGGTGGTGATTGGGAAGTGATCGGTAATAGTGACGGCAAAGTCACGCTGCGATGTCCTGTTTCCCATAAGGAATTCACATGGGCGCAGTTCTGTTATGCTGTGGAAGAGAAAGAAAATGCGCTCTGGCCGTTAGAGGATTGAACTGCTGGAAGTTGCAGTACAATTTATTTGTTAATATCCAGGGCCATAGCAAATTTATCAATAAGGTCAACAAGGCATCCCAGTTCTGGTTTGCTGATTTCAGCATCTGCACCGACGGATTTGCATTTCATTGACATTTCTGCATTTATCAGGGAAGAGAATACAATACAGGGAATGTGCTGAAGCATTTCATTGCTCTTGATATTCTTGATTAAGTGCAGGCCGTCCATCTGGGGCATTTCAATGTCACTAATAATTATATGAATGTGATCATTGATTGTCCTGAAATCCTTATCACTCATTATTGATGTTAAATGGTCCCAGGCGATCTGACCGTCTGAGGCGGTTGCTACCTGGTACCCTGCATCCTGAAGTTTCTTTACGATGATTTTTAAAATGTATGACGAATCTTCTGCTATAAGTATTTTAATTAATGACCTGTTAAGCTCCTGGCTGCCATTTTGAATAGCACTGTTTCTTTCTGTGCGCATTCCGGAATCAGGGTTAATATCAGCAGTGATTTTTTCAAAGTCAAGAAGCAGTACCATTCTATCTTCAAATTTGACTATGGCAACGACTACACCGTCA
>PIVU01000603.1 GCA_003354025.1 Nitrospirota bacterium | reverse complement strand
CGATCAACCACACCGGATTCTTTCATGATGTTACCGAAGAAAAAGGGGCCCAGCAGCGGAATGGAAGCCGGAGCCAGAAAACAGCAAAGGAACAGGCCGACCACTGGAAAAACCATTAGCTCTTTTTTGGAGACATCGCGAGGATCGGGCATACGGATAAGCCGTTCCTGGCGGGAGGTCAAAAGCCGCATGATCGGGGGCTGAATGATGGGAATCAGTGCCATATATGAGTAGGCTGCTATGGCGATTGGGCCGATCAGGTGAGGCGCCAGTTTGGCGGTTAAAAAGATTGAGGTGGGTCCGTCAGCACCGCCAATCATAGCGATAGAGGCTGCCTCTTTGGGCATGAAACCAAAAGCCATCGCACTCAATAGCGTTGCCCAGATGCCGATCTGAGCGGCAGCACCTAAAAGCATGAGTTTGGGCCTTGCCAGCAGTGAGGAAAAGTCCGTCATGGCCCCAAGCCCAAGAAAAACGATGGATGGATAGACGCCGGAGGTCACCCCCATATAGAGATAGTGCAGGACAGAGTTTGCCTCATAAATTCCCAGCCCGAAGCCCTTAAAAAATGGGATATTGCCTATCAGAACACCAAAACCAATAGGCAGTAGCAGGAGGGGTTCATACTGCTTGGCAATGGCCAGGTAAA
>PIVU01000009.1 GCA_003354025.1 Nitrospirota bacterium | reverse complement strand
AACGAGTGCATGAATGATTGCCTGTACTGCGGCTTCAGGACAGGCAATAAGTCAGCAAAGCGCAAGACACTATCAGTAAGTGAAGCCGTAGAAGAGTCGAGGCTGCTGTCGGATAAGGGATATAAACGACTTCTTCTGGTAGCGAGTGAGCATACAAAGCTTACCGGGATTGACTATGTTGAAAAAATTGTTAATGCGATTTATGACAAATCAGATATACGTATACTCCATGCCAACATGGCCCCTCTGAGTGTAGATGACTTCAAGAGACTTAAGATGTCCGGTGTCGGTGTTTATCAATGCTTTCAGGAGACATATCATATACCGTCATACAGATACCTCCATCCAACAGGAACGAAAGCGGATTATGCGTGGAGGCTTGGTGTTATGGACAGGGCTATAGAAGCCGGCTTTAAGGATGTTGGAATGGGCGTGCTTCTCGGGCTTTATGACTGGAGATGGGATGTGGCTGCATTAATCTCCCACAGCAGGCGGCTTATGAGCAAGTACGGTTTTGGCCCTCATACACTTTCAGTTCCGCGGCTGCAGCCTGCCCAGGCGTCTGCTTTTGACAACAGTAAATACAGTGTTTCCGATGAAGACCTTAAGAAGATAGTTGCCATCTACAGACTGGCGCTGCCCCATGTAGGTGTTGTTGTTTCTACCCGGGAACCGTCGGGTTTAAGGGACGAATTGCTTTCAATTGGTGCTTCTCAAATATCGGCTGGATCAAAGACAAGTCCTTCCGGATATATAAATGATGATGACACCGAGCAGTTTGAAGTAGGTGATACCAGAAGTCTTGACGAGGTGATCGGGAAGATAGCGAGCATGGGTCTTATGCCAAGTCTTTGCACTGCATGCTACAGAGAAGGCCGCAGCGGTGAGACGTTCAAGCACCTCGCCCAAAAAGAGCAGATGAAAAACTTTTGTCATGAAAATGCGCTTCTGTCCCTTAAGGAATATATTGAAGACAGTGCGTCCGAAGATGTGAAGCTTCAGTTAACTCAGATGCTTGATGAAGAAGTTGCCAAATGTTCAAATGGTCTGGCTGATAAAATCAGATTAATCGAAAAAGGTAAAAGAGATATTCATATTTAGAGCTTTGGGATTGGGAATATAGAAATGAATCTAATTGTTAATGGTAACTCAACAGATGTGAAAGATGGACTGACTGTTGAGGGACTTTTGAAGGAACTTGATATTGAGCCTGCACGGGTTGCTATTGAAGTTAATATGAATATTATCAAGAAAGTAAATTATCAGGAACACCTGCTTGAAGACGGTGATTCAGTAGAGATAGTGAACTTTGTTGGAGGAGGATAAATGGACGACAAATTAATTGTTAAAGATATTGAGTTTAAGTCAAGACTCTGGGTTGGTACCGGAAAGTATAAGGACTTTGAGGAAACAGCCAGGGCCATTGAAGAGTCAGGAGCGGATGTTGTGACCGTTGCGGTAAGAAGAACGAATATATTTGATAATAAATCGGAGAATCTGCTGGATTTTATTGATCCTAAAAAATATAAGATACTCCCGAATACAGCCGGCTGTTTCACTCTGGAAGATGCACTGAGATATGCCCGCCTGGCCAGGGAGACAGGGGTTTCTGATTTAATAAAAATTGAAGTTATCGGTGATGAAAAGACCCTTTTCCCTGACGCATGTGCAACGCTGAAAGCAACAGAGATTCTTGCGAAGGAGGGTTTTATTGTACTTCCCTATATAAATGATGATCCTGTTATGGCCCTGAGACTGGTTGATGCCGGTGCTGCGGCCGTCATGCCACTGGCTGCTCCGATTGGTTCGGGCCTTGGTATAAGAAATCCATATAATTTAAAGATTATTCTTGAGCAGGCGAAAGTGCCCATTGTTGTTGATGCGGGTGTTGGAACTGCCTCGGATGTTGCTATTGCCATGGAGTTGGGCAGTGATGCGGTTTTATTAAATACGGCAATAGCCGGCGCTAAAGATCCTATTGCGATGGCCAGTGCAATGAAGCATGCATGCATAGCCGGACGACTGGCATATAGGGCAGGAAGAATGCCCCGGAAATTGTATGCCACAGCAAGCAGCCCGATTGAGGGAATGTTATAAAGACAGTGAGCAGTTATCAGGTGTCAGTTGTCAGAAAAAAAGCATATGAGAACAGCTGTTGATTTTAGACTGTACCTTATTACAGATCGGAAAAAAGTGAAAAAAAGGAATGTGCTTTCAGCTGTCAAAAAGGCGCTTGCCGGAGGTGTCAGAGCGATTCAGCTTAGAGAAAAAGACATGGATACACGGGACTTATTGAAACTGGCTTATAAAATGAGAGAGCTTACAAGTAAATATAATGCAAAGTTATTTATTAATGACAGATTTGATATTGCCCTTGCAGTGAGTGCTGATGGTGTTCATCTTACTCAAAATAGTATGCCTGTTGATGTAGTAAGGAATACTGTTGGGAAAGAATTTTTAATAGGTGTGTCAACTCACTCTTTGAAAGAAGCAGGAGCCGCTGAAAAAGGAGGGGCTGATTTTATCACCTTCGGACCTGTTTACCGGACCCGGTCAAAAGTTAAATATGGCTCGCCTGTTGGGCTTGATATGCTTGGCAAAGTATGCAGTAAAACAAAAATACCTGTTTTCGCACTGGGCGGTGTAAAGATGAACCGGATAAAGAGTGTAACAGAGGCAGGGGCTTACGGTGTGTCCATGATATCTGAAATATTTAAGGCTGACAACATAAAGAAAAGGTCAGAAAAACTAATATCTAAACTTGATGAGTATAGTGATTTATAAGGAGACAATATGAGTACATATATTGAACATACCAGGATAGAACTGGCAAAAAAAGGGATTATCACTGATGAAGTGAAACAGGTTGCTCTGGAAGAAGGACTATCAGCCGAGCAGATTTCTCAAGACATTGCCGACGGGCTGACTGTTATATCAAGGAACGCAATCCATGATATAAAGCCTTTAGGAATCGGAAAGGGCCTGAGGACGAAAGTTAATGCCAATATCGGAACGTCAAAGGACAAGGTTTCCCTGGAAGAGGAGATGGAAAAACTGGATGTACTTATTCAGTATGGAGCCGATGCTGTCATGGACCTTTCAACCGGCGGGCCTATCGTGGATATCCGGCGATTGCTTATGAGAAAGTCTACTATTGCAGTCGGGACAGTTCCTATATATGAAGCGGTAGCAAAGGCTGCAGAGCAAAAAGGAGCAATTGCAAAAATGAGTGTCGATGAACTGTTTGATGCAATCGAGGGTCAGGCGGAAGAGGGTGTTGATTTTGTTACAGTCCACAGCGGTCTCACAAGGAGGACGATTGATACCCTGAGAGAAGACGGAAGGATCCTGGATATAGTAAGCCGCGGCGGATCATTTCTGGTTGAGTGGATGATATATAATGACAAGGAAAATCCTCTTTATGAACAGTATGACAGGCTTCTGGAAATGTCCAGGAAATATGATTTAACACTGAGCCTTGGAGACGGAGCCCGTCCCGGATGTCTTGCTGATGCTACGGACAGAACTCAGATAGAAGAGCTTTTGACCCTTGGTGAATTAAGGGACAGGGCGCTTGATGCAGGAGTTCAGGTAATAATCGAAGGTCCCGGACATGTGCCGATTAATCAGGTGGAGCTTAATATGAAGATGCAGAAAGAGATCTGTAAAGGAGCACCTTTCTATGTCCTCGGGCCTCTGGTAACTGATATAGCGATGGGATATGATCATATTGCTGCTGCAATCGGCGGTGCAATCGGAGCTGCTGCCGGTGCTGATTTTCTCTGTTATGTAACACCTTCCGAACATATCAGACTTCCCAGTATAGAAGATGTAAAGGAGGGAGTCATTGCCTCAAAAATAGCGGCCCATGCAGGGGACATCGCAAAGGGTGTGAAGGGTGCTATGGATATGGACATTAAAATGGCTAAGAGAAGAAAAGCCCTTGACTGGAATGGTCAAATTGAATTGTCTATGAATCCTGAATTGGTGAAAAGCCGACGTGCGGAAGTCCCTCCGACTGAATCTCAGGTATGCAGTATGTGCGGTGATTTATGCGCTATTAAGACAGTTGAAGCGGCATTAAAGAAAAAGTAGTTCTATTGAAATTTATGTAGGGGCAGGTCTTGTGCCTGCCTGTCGGCAGACAGGCAGGCACTGATGCAGTTACACCGCTAGAAGTTTTATTTCATCCTGCAGACATTCATGAAAAAGCAGCTGCAAGGCAATGCACCTGCAGACGTCCATATAGGTATTTATCCTGTCGGATCGCTGGGGATTATGACCAAATCGCTTCTTTTAATCCCGTTCCGTCCATTTCCAGCGCCGTGATGTTCCAGTCGCTGAACACTACATTGAACGTCAGGGCCTTGTCCGTATCGGTGTCTTTTGGGATTTTGTAGACTTTTCTTGAATCTGCAGGTGAATCGTCCGCCTTACCTAGAAGCACTGTTGCCTCGTACTCAGCTGCATTAACACTAAGAATAAGCTGGAACACAGGCTTGTTAACAATAGTGCTCATTAGTGGATTTACTTTAACCAATGCTTTGGGGTCGAAGACAGTCAAAAACGCGCCGGTCCCAATATCGTTTTCATCAGGTATATGAATTTCTGAATAATCTATTCCCGGAAGTGGTTTTTCGTCACGACTTTTTACTTCTGCCATTTGTTCCTCCATGTAATATTCATATTATTTCGAATGAAATTTTACCATAGATATGACTTTTTTACTCTATGGTAGAGTTCCCGCTATGGCGTAAAGAAAACTAGTGTTTCCAAGTGGTTGAGAATTTTCTTATGAAATATACTAACTTGTGATGAAAATTGACAAAAATACTGCTTAAGAAATATAATCTATACATTAAATTAAATATAAGTCGAAACAATAATATATAGGAGGATTTTCCACATGTCAGATGCAGTGAAAAATGTTACAGTTGATACCTTTGACCAGGAGGTGCTTCAATCTTCTAATCTCGTAATGGTCGATTTCTGGGCAACATGGTGTGGGCCCTGTAAAATAGTTGCTCCTGTTGTGGAAGAGCTTGCCAAGGAATATGAAGGCAAGGTGACTTTCGTGAAAGTGAATACTGATGAGAACCAGGATCTTGCTACCCGTTATAATATAAGAGGCATTCCTACGCTAATGTTTTTTAAAGAAGGCAACATGGCCGACCAGGTAGTAGGCGCTGTTCCTAAAGCCCAGCTTAAATCTAAGATTGACACTTTACTGGGTTAGAAGCGGGCAATCATGTATGACGTTATAATTATCGGCGGAGGCCCTGCTGGCCTGACAGCAGGGCTTTATACTTCCAGGGCAAGACTGAAGACCCTTCTCATTGAAAAAGGATTTACAGGCGGTCAGGTAATGACTACCGAGTGGATTGAAAATTACCCCGGATTTGAAGATGGAATCTCCGGTGCTGAACTCTCACAGAAGATGGAAAAGCAGGCAGTGAAGTTCGGACTTGAAATAGTCCAGGGTTCGGTCATTGGTTTATCTTCTATGGATAAGGTAAATAAAGTAACACTTGAGAATGACGAAACCCATGAAGCTAAGGCAATTATTCTTGCTACAGGTTCAAATCCCAGACCATTAAAAATCGAAGGGGAAGATGAGTTCAGGGGCAGGGGAGTTTCTTATTGTGCAACCTGCGATGGGGCCTTTTTTCGTGGAGCAACGCTTGTAGTAATCGGCGGCGGTGATTCTGCTGTTGAAGAGGGGTTGTTCCTCACAAAATTTGCAGAAAAAGTTTATATAGTTCACAGAAGGGACGAGCTCAGGGCAGTCAAGGTTGTTCAGGAAAGGGCCTTTGAAAATCCTAAAATTGAATTTGTCTGGGACTCGGTGCCTGACAAAATAGCTGGCGATGCAACGGGAGTGACTGCTGTTCATATTAAAAATGTAAAAACAGGTGAGCAGTCTTCAATTGATGCTACTGGAATTTTTATCTATGTCGGCTATGATCCGAATACGGAATTTTTGCAGGGGCTTGTTAGTGTGAACGATAGCAAATACATATTGGGAAATGACGATATGTCTACATCCGCTCCAGGAGTTTTTGTGGCTGGAGATGTAAGGAAAAAAACCTTGAAGCAGATTGCAACAGCAGTCGGTGATGGGGCAACGGCGGCTATGAGCGCTGAAAAATATATAGAGGAAAACAAGTAGGGGCTGGGTAAAGTCTGGTCCTATGCATTTAATTTATGTTTGAATCACTATCTGACAGATTAGAAGGCATATTTAAAAAGCTTAAGGGGAGAGGCCTTTTAACTGAAACAGATGTTGCGGCTGCCATGAAGGAAATAAGGATGGCGCTGCTTGAAGCGGACGTCAACTTTAAGGTAGTCAAGGACTTCGTCGAGAAAGTCAAAGAAAGGGCTGTCGGCAAAGAAGTTGTTGATAGCATTACTCCCGGGCAGCAGGTTGTAAAAATAGTTAATGACGAGCTCGTAGCACTTATGGGCGGCGGTCATAGTAAAATTAACCTTGCTCCAAATCCTCCAACGATTATTATGATGGTTGGTCTTCACGGCTGCGGTAAAACCACTACTTCTGCAAAACTGGCAAACAGTTTTAAAAAAGAAGGCAGAAGACCCATGATGGTGGCCCTTGATACAGGCCGGCCGGCTGCTATAGATCAGCTGCAGGCTCTTGGTACACAGATAGGCGTCCCTGTGTATGGGACCAAACCTGGAGACAATCCTGTTGATATTTTTTCTCAGGCTCTGAAACAGGCAAAGCTGGAAGGACAGGATATTCTTATTCTTGACACTGCGGGCAGGCTCCACGTTGATGATGACTTAATGGACGAGCTCGACAATCTCAAGAAAGAGGCCAATCCAAATGAAATCCTTCTTGTTGCTGATGCTATGACAGGGCAGGACGCAGTGAATATAGCCAAATCATTTAATGACAGACTCGATATCCAGGGTGTCGTTCTAACAAAGATGGATGGTGATGCCAGGGGCGGTGCGGCATTATCTATCGTATCTGTAACAAACAAGCCGATTAAGTTAATCGGTGTTGGTGAGAAGATTGATTTTCTCGAACCATTTCACCCTGAGAGGATGGCGTCCAGAATTCTTGGTATGGGTGACGTAGTAAGTCTGGTTGAGAAAGCCCAGGAAGCGGTTGGTTTTGAAGACGCACTGAAGTTCGAGGACAAAATAAAGAAAGACAGGTTTACCTATGAAGACCTGATAAACCAGATAAAACAGATAAGGAAGATGGGCCCTCTTGAAAATATCCTGAATATGATTCCAGGGATGGGTAAGAAGCTGAAAGGGGTCACTATTGATGATGGGGCGTTTACTAAAGTGGAAGCTATCATTAATTCCATGACAAAGCAGGAAAAAAGGAATTATGTTATACTTAGCGGCAGCCGAAAAAAGCGTATTGCAACAGGCAGCGGAACTTCGGTGGCTGATGTTAATAAGATTGTAAAACAGCATCTTACAATGAAAAAAATGCTTAAAAAGCTTAAGCGCGGCAAAGGTCTCAATATGTCGCAATTTAAGTTTTAGGTGTTGCATAATATGTAAGGTAGACTAAATATTCTGATTAATGTATATTTATTATTGCCTTATGAAAATAAGAATAAATCAGTTCAGATGGAGGAGTAGCTTTGCTAAAGATTAGATTAACCAGAAAAGGCGCTAAGAAGAAGCCTTTCTACAGAGTAATCGTAGCTGATTCACGTAAGAGAAGGGACGGTCCTTTTCTCGAAATATTAGGTACTTACGATCCTCTGAAGGAACCTTCTGAAATAAAGATAGACACTGAGCGGGCTCAATACTGGCTCGGCTGCGGAGCACAACCGTCTTCTGCAGTTAAGAAACTTTTGACAATATCGGGTCTGTAAAAAGTAGTCAGCAGCCCATATTCAAACGGAGGTGGACTGTATGAGAGAGCTAATTGTAGACATGGCTAAATCGCTTGTCGATAAGCCTGATGCCGTGGTTGTAGCTGAAGTTGACGGAGAGAGGACCACTGTCTATGAACTGCGTGTTGACACAACCGATCTTGGGAAAGTGATTGGCAAACAGGGTAAAACAGCCCGGGCCATGCGTACTATTCTTAGCGCTGCAGGAACAAAGCTTGGCAAACGCTGTGTTCTTGAGATTTTGGAATAATCTGCTGAACCGATATTTTTTAAATTTAATTATATAATGGGAGAAGGGGGTTGCCTCTTCTCCTTTGAATTGCCCTTGAGTCTGATATGAAATGTGATGTTCTGACGCTCTTCCCTGATATTTTAACGGCATATCTTAATGAGAGTATTTTGAAAAGGGCCAGGGAAAAGGAGCTGCTTGATGTAACTCTTTATAACATAAGAGATTATGCATCAGGTGTTCATAGACAGGTTGACGATGCACCCTATGGAGGAGGTGCCGGCATGGTGTTTAAGCCGGAACCGGTCTTCAAGGCGATGGATGCTCTTAAGGAAGATGGTGAACCCAGAAGGACAGTGCTTTTGAGTCCCCAGGGGAAGCCTTTCAGTCAGACAATGGCTGAAGATTATGCAGCAGAGAGCAGAAGACTTGTATTTATCTGCGGACGGTATGAAGGAATTGATGAGCGGGTGAAAACCCTTGTTGATGAGGAAGTCTCAATAGGAGACTATGTGATTACCGGAGGAGAACTGGCTGCCCTTATTATTATTGATGCAGCGGCTAGACTGCTACCCGGAGTTGTTGGTGATGAGCGGTCAATAGAAGATGAGTCTTTTTCATGGGGATTGCTGGATTATCCCCATTATACGAGGCCTAGAGAATTCAGAGGGCTGAGTGTACCTGAGGTTCTTACTTCAGGAAACCATAAAGAAATCCAGCTCTGGAGGAGAAGACAGGCCCTGAAGAAAACGATGGAAGTGAGGCCTGATCTGATTACGGAAGATGAGCTGTCGGACCTGGACAAAAAACTGCTTAATGAAATAAAATCAGCATCTTTAAAAGATAGTTGATGATAAATAGTGAAACTGATTAACAAATACTGTATAATTATAAAAGATTTTCAGCAGGAGGAAAGAAATGAATGCTATTAACACAATAGAAGAGAGTTATAAAAAAGAAATACCGCCTTTCAGCATTGGTGATACAGTTAATGTAAGCATCAAAATCAAGGAAGGGGAGAAAGAAAGAATTCAGATTTTTACCGGTGTGGTAATCGGAAGACAGGGTGGCGGCATCCGGGAGACTTTTACTGTTAGGAAAATATCCTACGGAGTTGGAGTTGAGAAGGTATTCCCATTACACTCGCCTTTGCTTGACAACATTAAGGTGGCAAAACAGGGAGTTGTAAGAAGGGCTAAACTTTACTACCTTCGTGACAAGAAGGGCAAGGCTGCTAAGGTCAAAGAGAAAGTTTTTATAAAAAAATAAAGACGTAATTTCGATAGATTACATTAAATAAGGAAAGAATAGCAGAATATTCTTTCCTTATTTTTTTGGTTTATGTTTATGGTTAAGGAAATGGCTGATAATTCTCGTTCTAATATTTATTCCTATGATGAAGAAGTGCGTTTGGACTATTCCATAGTCGCCGGACTGGATGAAGCGGGAAGAGGGCCGCTGGCAGGGCCGGTTGTGGCTGCTGCTGTGATACTGCCTTCAGGGATTACTATTAATGGACTGAAGGATTCAAAAAAGATCCCGAAAAAATCCATGAAAAGGATATTCTGGCAGGTTGTACGGAACGCTATGTCGATTGGAGTCGGCATAATTGAGGCAGAGGTTATCGATGAAATCAATATTCTGGAGTCAACAAAACTTGCTATGGAAAATGCTGTCAAAGATCTATCTTTTGATCCTGATATCCTGCTGATAGATGCAGTTAAACTGTCGAATGTGAACAAAAAACAGCAGTCTATAATAAGAGGTGAATCTGTCAGCGCCTCAATAGCCGCTGCATCAGTCATAGCGAAAGTTGTAAGAGATGACATTATGCTTGACCATCATGAAAAGTACCCGGTTTATAACTTTAAGAGTCATAAGGGGTACTCAACCAGGGAGCACATGGAGCTTATCTGTAAACATGGTCCATGCCCCATACATAGAAAAAGCTTTAGAAGAGTGGGAGATGTTCCATTGCCGTTTGGGTGTAGATCATGAATATATTATTATTGGAAAATTCAATATGTTGAAACAGGGTCTTTTCTGTTATAATTTTAAGTATAAAAACGTTGTATTTTAAATTAAAAATGGTGCATTTCATGGCTTTACATAGCTATTGTACTTGTGGTAGACTGTATCTTCTAAAATAGAAAGGTGAATGTATGTCATTAGCAAAGGAAAATAAAGAAAACATTATAAAACAGTACAAGTTGCATGATTCAGATACCGGATCTCCTGAAGTCCAGATCGCGCTGATAAGTGAGAGACTCACTGGTCTCAATTCGCATTTTCAGAGTCATAAGAAAGATCACCACTCACGCAGAGGTCTTTTAAAGCTCGTTGGTCAGAGGCGCAAACTTTTAAGTTATTTAAAGATAACTGACAAAAGCAGATACGATAAGCTGGTTAAGGAACTTGGATTGAGAAAGTGATTTGAATGACAAGTGTTGATATTGAAGTTAAAGGCCAGCCGCTTTATCTGGAAACAGGAAAATTTGCAAAACAGGCTGACGGATCAGTAATAGTAAAATACGGCGATACAATCGTACTGGCAACAGCAGTTGCCAAAAAAGAAGCAAGAGTTGATATAGATTTTTTCCCCCTCACTGTTGATTACCAGGAGAAAGCATACGCTGCAGGTAAGATCCCCGGAGGTTTTTTCAAAAGGGAAGGCAGACCCAGCGAAAAAGAAGTCCTGACATCCCGGCTTATAGACAGACCTATCAGACCGAGTTTCCCTGACGGATTTTTTTGTGAAACCCAGGGCATTGTGTCTGTGCTTTCATTTGGTGAAGAGAATATATCGGACATACTTGGGATAATAGGAGTGTCTGCAGCGCTAAGCATTTCTGACATTCCATTTGATGGACCGGTAGGTGCGGTGAGAATGGGCATAATAGGCGATACGTTTGTTGTTAACCCCGACCTGCAGGAGATAGAAGAGTGTGATTACAGTATGGTTGTAGCCGGTACGGAAACTGCTGTACTAATGGTCGAAGGCGGAGGGCTTGAGGTCCAGGAGTCAGTATTATTGGAAGCCCTCGAAATTGCACACAGAGAGATAAGGACTGTATGTGAGCTTCAGCATAAGCTGGTTGCTGCTGCTGGCAAAGAGAAGCGTGTTGTTACTCCTGTGGAAATGGATGAGGCATTAAAGGAAAAGGTTTCCACACTATCTCTAGAGCACATTAAAGAGGCTATTGCTATCTCTGATAAAATGATCAGGCAGGAAGCCCTTAATAAAATAAAGAGTGATGTAAAAGAAGAATTAAATACTGAAGAGGAAGATATCTCAAAAGATATCTCAGCTATATTTAATAAACTGGAAAAAGACATTGTACGTAACATGATTCTTGAGCAGGGTGTAAGGTCCGACGGCCGGAAGCCGGATGAAGTAAGGCCTATAAGTGCAGATGTCGGCTTTCTGCCAAGAACACATGGTTCAGCGCTGTTTGTTAGAGGAGAAACGCAGGCACTTGCAGTAGTTACTCTGGGAACATCAGATGATGAGCAGAGAATTGATACCCTTGAAGGAGATTACAAGAAATCATTTATGCTCCACTATAATTTCCCTCCCTTCAGTGTTGGGGAAGTAAAATTCCTCCGGTCTGCAGGACGGAGAGAAGTAGGACACGGAATGCTGGCTGAAAGGGCGTTGAAAAATGTACTTCCTGCCAAGGCGGATTTCCCTTATACAATAAGAATTGTTTCAGATGTGCTTGAATCAAACGGCTCTTCTTCAATGGCCACTGTATGCGGCGGTACTCTTGCTCTAATGGATGCCGGTGTACCCATTAAGGCCCCTGTTGCAGGAATTGCAATGGGTCTGATCAAAGAGGGTGATAATACTGTAGTTCTTACCGATATTCTGGGTCTCGAAGATCACCTTGGTGATATGGACTTTAAGGTCACTGGAACATCGGAAGGTATTACGGCTTTTCAGATGGACGTTAAGATTAGCGGAGTTACCAGAGAAATCATGGGCAATGCACTTGAACAGGCCAAAAAGGGAAGGCTTCATATACTTGAAAAGATGAATGAAGTCCTTACAAGCCCGAGAGAGAATATGTCATCTCATGCGCCGAGGATATATACTCTGCAAATTAAACCTGACAAAATAAGAGACGTAATCGGTACCGGAGGCAAGGTAATAAGGGGTATAGTCGAAGAGACCGGCGTCAAGATAGATATCGATGATTCAGGAACTGTTAACATCGCATCAGTAGATGAAGAATCAGCACAGAAAGCTATAGGAATTGTGCAGGCAATCGTTGCTGAACCTGAACTCGGAAAAATCTATAATGGCAAGGTGAAGAGAATAGTTGACTTCGGAGCTTTTGTGGAAATATTCACAGGGACAGAAGGACTGCTTCACATTTCACAGATTGACGAGCAGAGGATAAATAAAGTCACTGATGTTTTAAAGGATGGCGAAGAGGTTCTTGTTAAGGTTATAGAAATTGACAAGATGGGCCGCATTCGCCTCAGCAGAAAAGAAGCGATGAGAGAACAGTCAGCTGCAAAGTCTGAAAGCTGATTCTTTGTTGTTAATTAATTTTGATCACTATGCTTGTAAAACATTACCTGAATGTTTTACAAGCATTATATTTCAAACAATAAACTCAACCAGTAACAAGCCACAATTATTCACCCCGGTCCAGGATAATCATAAATTCATATTAAATACATTTAGTTACTGTCGGTAGTTGGAATATGTTCGTTGACAACGGCGTCAGTAATACTTATTATTGAAATACATCAAATAAAGGCCAGTCATAATGTATAGCAAAGTAATTCTTGACAACAACATACCTGTTCTTATGGAAACAGCCCGAGAGGTGCATTCTGTGTGTATCGGGATATGGGTGAAAGTCGGCGCAAGGAATGAGCGCCAGGCAAAGAATGGTATTTTCCATTTTCTCGAACACATGTTTTTTAAAGGTACGGGAAAACGTTCTGCTGAGGACCTTGCAATGGAGACGGACTTTCTCGGCTGTGAATTGAACGCAATGACTTCCTCAGAGTACACACTTTATTATATAAAGGTCCTTGATGAGTACATCGAGAAAGCCCTTGAACTCCTGACTGATATTTTCTTGAATTCTACATTCCCTGAAGATGATATTGAAAAAGAGAAAAATATCGTAATCGAAGAAATTAAAATGGTTGAGGACAATCCTTCAGACTATGTTCATGAACTTTTTGGAAAAAGTATTTGGGGGAGTGAAGGACTCGGGATGCCGGTGCTTGGTACTGTTGATACGATTGGGACATTTACGCGGGATGATCTGATAGAACATGTTAATCAATGCTATGGGACAGAAAATATTATTCTCTCATGCAGTGGTAACTTTAATGAAGAAAAACTTGTCAGCTATCTCAACTCTACTATAGGAAAGATTGCAAGAAACAGTGTAACGGAAAATGCAGCAGCTCCGCCATTTGCCACTGATATTAATATCATTACAAAAGACCTTTCCGAGTCTCATGTATGCATAGGGTTAAAAGGATTGTCATATAAGAGTAAGGAAAGATATTCAATGCACCTGCTCAACACAATACTTGGAGCTGGATTCAGTTCCAGGCTTTTCCAGAGTGTAAGGGAAAAGAGGGGGCTGGTATATTCAATTTATTCCTATCATGCGTCATTTATTGATACGGGTTTGTGGGGTGTATATGCCGGGACTGATAAGAAGCATGTTAGCGAGGTCACGAATATTACGATTGATGAAATAAACAACCTCTCCAGCACGATTACAGCTGAGGAACTCCGCAGGGCAAAAAATCAGCTTAAAGGCAATCTTATTCTCGCTCTTGAGTCAACAAGCAACAAAATGACAAATATAGCAAAGCAGGAGATATACTACGGGAAGTACTATTATCCCAAAGAAATTATAGAAATGGTAGAGTCCGTAACACTTGAAGGGATCAAAGACCTTGCCCAAAGGTTAGTAAGCAATAATTCTTTTGCTTATACTGTTTACGGCCCTGTAAGCGAAAAAGACCTTAGAAGCTCCTGTACGCTTTTACAATAGCTTTCGCTGCTATCCTAATCTGAGTTATCGTATTACTTCTGCCTAGACTTATTCTTAGTGATGACAATGCGTCCCTGTCACTTATTCCCATTGCGGTCAACACATCAGAGGGTGTGAGTTTGCCGGCGTGGCATGCTGACCCCGTAGAGGCGGCTATTTCTTTTCCTGAACGTGATAAGAGTGAGGCTCCTGAAACATTTGGGAAAGATATGTTTAGTGTATTAGGCAGTCTTCGTGATGCGTGCCCGTTTAGTTTCACTCCAGGTATATTTTTTTGTAACTCACCATGCAGGATCTGTGAGAGATGCTTCATGGACTCTGTCCTGTGTTTCATTTCTTTTTTGGCAAGCGACGAGGCTTTTCCCAGGCCGACGATGCCGGCAACATTTTCAGTTCCCGGTCGTATGCCATGCTCGTGGGATGCGCCATAAATGATTGGTTTTATGCTTGTTCCATTCTTGATGTAGAGAGCTCCGATTCCCTTTGGTCCGTAAAACTTATGTGATACAATCGTGAGAAGATTAACATTGAGACTATTAACATTAACCGGGACTTTTCCTACGGACTGCGCTGCATCACAATGGAAAGTAATTCCTATGCTCTTTGCAACTTTTCCAATTGCGTTAACTGGTTGAATGGAACCGGTTTCATTGTTTGAATGCATTATTGATATGAGAATAGTATTTTTATTGATATTTCTGAGCACATCACTGGCAGTAACCATGCCATACTTATTGACCGGAAGGTACGTTACATTGAAACCGAGACTCTCAAGATGCTTTAAGGGATTCATTACAGATGGATGCTCGATGCATGAAGTTATGATGTGTCCTGATTTATACTTCATAGCTGTTCCGATGAGTGCCATATTATTTGCTTCAGTGCCGCCGGATGTGAAGAAGATTTCATCAGCCTTGGCGTTGACAAGTCCTGCTACCTGTTCCCTTGCAGTCTCTACAGCCTTTTTTGCCGTGACTCCAAATTTATGGGAACTGGAGGGGTTGCCGAAAGTATCTCTCAGGCACTTATCCATTGCACTGGAAACTTCAGGTGCAACCGGTGTTGTGGCATTATTATCCAGATATATCATTTTGATTAGATTGTCTCCCTCTTTAGAAAAGAGGGGTTAGGGGAGATATTATAATGAATACTCTATTAAGAATCCCCCTTAATCCCCCTTTCCTAAAGGGGGAGATATGAAACGTATAACAACAGGTCCTACTCAGTCAAATCTCTGTGCGTTACCGTTACTTTCTGCTTCTTTGTTAAAACGAACTGCTTAAGCTCTTCAATTATCGCCGGAGAACGATGTTTGCCTCCTGTGCATCCTATTCCAATTGTAAGATAGCTTCTGCCCTCCTTTCGGTAGAGGGGGATTGAGTAATCCAGAAGCGGTTTTAGTTTCTTTAAAAAGTCTTTGGTGTGCTTATGTGAAAGGACGAAATTTTTTACTTTAGGGGTTGTTCCCGGGAAATCCTTGAGTTCTTCTATGAAATATGGATTAGGAAGAAATCTAACATCAAATAGCAGATCCGCCTCTAAAGGGATTCCGTATTTATACCCGAAAGACATAAGATTAATTACCATATCCTTCGGCCCTTTTTTGAGGTATGATTCGGTAATTATTTTACGCAATTCATGGGGGTTCAGAGACGTAGTGTCTATGATTTCGTCTGATTCCTGACGGATTGACTGAAGCAGTTTGGCTTCTTTGTGCAATGCTCTTTTAAGGTCTTTATATCCCAGAGGGTGAGGTCTTCTGCTTTCCTTGAAGCGTCTGACTAAAACGTCATCCGCTGCCTCCATGAAAATAATCTCTATCTTATGTTTATCTCTAATTGCAGTCACAGTTTCTGTGAAATCTGTCAAAAAACTTCTCTCTCTTATGTCAACACCGATAGCTACTTTTGAAATTGATGGGGTTCTGTTGCCTAGCCCAACAAAAGTTTCGATAAGAGAGGAAGGGAGATTGTCAACGCAAAAAAAACCGCTGTCTTCAAACGCATTGAGCGCAACGGTTTTTCCTGCTCCTGAAAGTCCTGTAAGGATAATAGTCAGGAGCTGGCTTTTTTTAGGCTTCTTCATTTTATTGGTTCTATAAGTCCGAGGTTCCCGTCGTTCCTTTGATACAGTACGTTAATATTCCCTGATGAAGCATTAGTGAAAACGAAGAAAGTTTTGTCCACTAAATCCATTTGCATGGCTGCTTCTTCAATGCTCATGGGTTTTATGTTAAAAGATTTATCCTTTATGATTGTTGGAGAGATATCCTCCGGTCCGCCTGTAACTTCTTCCTTGCCTTTACCTTTTCGGTGAGAGACGGTTTTTTCTCTATGCTTCTTAACCTGGCGGGCCAGCTTTTCTACCACCTCATCTATTGAAGAATACATTTCTCCGGTTATGCTTTCGGCCTGTATATGTGATCCGTTTGCCTTGAGCAGTACTTCGGCCTTATGCCGGTGCTTTTCAACGCTGAATGTGATGTTAGCTTCTGAAATGTTAGTAAGATATTTGTTGAATTTACCGATTTTTTCTTCTGCATACTCTTTGAGGTTTTTTGTCAGATCCATCTGCCTGCAATTTATTGTTATATTCATACGGTCCTCCTCTTGGATGTTGATTTGTTAAATTTTGCAGCAATAAAGAAACCAGTTGCTGTATGAATTATTCATACTAAAACCATTTCTTTCTTTTCATGTGGGATAATATTCTTAGCTCTTCCCTGTATTTTGCCGCAGTCCTTCGTGCAACGCTTATACCTTTCGATTTCAGAATATCAACTATTTTTTGATCATTTAGCGGATTCTTTGAGTCTTCTTCTGAAACTATCTGGCGAATCAGGTCCTTGACAGTAGATGAGGACATATTGCCCCGGGCTGTCGGCACAGAGTTGCTGAAAAAGAATCTAAAGTTCAGCAAGCCCTGCGGACACTGTATGTATTTGTTTGATGTGACACGGCTGATAGTGCTTTCATGCATGCCCAGATCTTCGGCTACGTCTCTTAAATTCAGGGGCCTTAGATGCTCACGTCCCTTCCTGAAAAAATCTTCCTGGAATTTCAGTATGCTTTCCGTAACTTTGTATATGGTTTTATTTCTCTGGTCAAGACTTCTCAGAAGCCATATTGCTGATCGCAGCTTTTCTTCCAGGAATTGCTTTTCCTCAGGCCCCAAAGATTTTTTGTTAGATAGAAGCTTTCTGTAATAGTTGGATAATCTAAGTTTCGGTATGCCTTCATCATTCAGTGTTATGATAAACTGACCTTCTGATTCTTCAACATAGACATCAGGTATTATATGGACCGGTTCATCACTGGAAAAATTTCTGGCCGGTCTCGGCTCAAGACCTTCTATGATTTTGATGGAATTTAAAAGGTCTTCCACTGAGGTTTTGAGTTTAGCAGCAAGCTGTTTATATTTTTTGCCTTCGAGCTCAGAAAAACCTTCTGTAATAATTTGTTCTACAAGAGTACCCTTTAGATTAAGAGGTTCAAGTTGCAGCAGCAGGCATTCCTGAAGATTTCTTGCCCCAACTCCCGATGGGTCAAGGTCTTGAACATGTTTGAGCGCTTCCTCAGCCTCGTCGATTCCGACATCCGCCGATGTTGCGATTTCTTCGAGTGATGACTGAAGGTATCCGTCATTATTCAGATTGTTAATAATGATTTCCGACGTGTGACCAATTTCTGCAGAAATATTTGAAAGTCTAAGCTGCCAGAGCAGATGCTCGTAGAGATCGGTTTTACTCCTGTTGCGTTCAAAAGGAGAAGTCATTTCCTCTGCGCCATCATTGAAGTAGCCGAAGTCCCGGCCGTCGCTTTCTCTTTCCTCGAAGTAGTTGTCTGAAGTGAAACCAAAGATTTTTTCAAGCGGTGCTTCGATCTCATTGGTAGGCTCTTTGAATCTTTCTTCTTCCGATGTTCCAGTGGACTCCGGTTTATTCTCTGTGTCTCTTTCCAATCCTTCTTCAAGAAGAGGATTGTTCATGAGCTCCTGGTTAATGTCCTGAGTTAACTCCAGTAGAGGGAGTTGAAGAAGCTTAATGGATTGCTGAAGCTGAGGTGTAAGAATTAATTTCTGTGATAGTTTAAGTTCGAGTCTCTGTTCCTGAGCCATTATAGTTTAAACCCTTCTCCGAGATAGCTTCTTTTTACAAGTTCATCTGCGATTAAATCGTCAGGTTTTCCGTGTGCCAGAATTTTCCCATCACTTATTATATACGCCCTGTCTGTTATAGATAAAGTCTCTCTTACATTATGGTCTGTAATCACAAGGCCGATCCCCTTATCAGTCAGCTGACGGAGAGTGTCTTTTAACTCATTAACAGCCAGGGGGTCTATACCGGCAAATGGTTCGTCAAGAAGTATGAACACAGGGTCTACAGCTAGGGCCCTGGCTATTTCAACTTTTCTTCTTTCTCCTCCTGACAGGTGATATCCATAACTTTTTGCAATAGAATTAAGATTGAATTCTTCAAGTATGCGCTTTAATTTTTCTTTTTTTGCATCTTTGTCAATATCGGTAATCTCAAGTACCGCTTTTATATTATCTTCAACTCTTAGTTTTCTGAAAATTGATGCTTCCTGTGGAAGATATCCGATACCTTTCCTGGCCCTCTTGTACATGGGAAATCCGTTAAGGTTTTCACCGTCAAGAAAAATCTCTCCGCTGTCAGGGTGTATAAGACCCAGTATCATATAAAATGTGCTGGTTTTGCCAGCCCCATTCGGACCAAGAAGACCGACAACTTCGCCGGAGTTTATACTCAGCGTAATACCGGAAACAACAGGCTTCCCGTTGTAGCTTTTTTTAAGGCTGTTAATCTCGAGCGAATGCATTATTTCAAATCCTTTTTGTTTTGCAGTATGACTCTGCTTCCTTCAACCACAGCACGTTCGTCATGAAGGAAGAATATGATTTTATCACCTGTGATTACATTATCTCCTTCAACGGCCTTCGGATTGCCGGTAAAAATAATTTTGTTTTCATTGTCCAGATAAACAGCTTCATTTGCAAATAACACTCTGGCATTATTGAGAACTTTTACATTTCCCAAAGCATGTATTTTGCTGACCTTACTATCTGAATTGTCATAATAAACAGTCATTTTATCGGACGACATTGTCATGTCGCTGGTTTGTGCAACCACTGTTCCTTCAAATACTGCCGTATTATTTTTATTGTCCGCAGTCAGTGTTTCTGCAGTAATAATTATCGGTTGCTTTTCTGCAGTGCCGGTATCCTTTGAGGCGAATGCCGGGGAGCTTAGAACAACACATAATAAAAGACTGCTAGCGATAAAAAATTGCTTTAACATTTTTTTGAATTATAACCTTTTGCTGGGTAACTTTAGCAGAGAGGCCTACTCCTTCTACCAGGAAATTGTTACCGGTAAATTTAACAGCATCTTTTGTTGAAATGATTTCGTCACTGCTGTTCCAGTTTAATGAATTAGTATTGAATTTCGAGTCTTCCATGTTTATTTCAACAGGTTTGTTGAGATGTACATTGCCGCTTTCCATTTCATATACGCCGCTGTCGCTTGTTAAGTATATTTCGGGAGAGTTGTTGATTGTTAATCCAATAGTATTGAGAATTATTTCCTTCTTGCCAGTGGGGAATGTGGCACTTCGAGCCAGTAGCTCCCAGTGGACTTTTTTATCGTCTCTGTGTGTTAAATGTAAGTTATCCATTGAAGATGTCTGATATGAAGGGCGAATTTTTACGTTGTCATTATTATAGCTTAGTATAATTAGTATTCCGACAATCAATATGGAAGACAAAATCCTGAAGAATCTGCCTTTAATCATAGCAATAGTCTAGCACAAGGTTTGTACCAAGTAAAGATGCTGGCAAGAAAAATGCTTGCAATCATATTGTTAGCTTATTTTATTGCTGAAATAGGGAGTTGGCAGGAGTTTATTGTCGGTGCAATCAAATAAACAGTATGCTGGAATCTACGTTGTGGAAGGGGCAAAGCGACATGGAAAAGCATATTGCCGTTGAATGCAGTACGTCGCCAATTCTCGGCATTAACGGTGGACATAATATTAATTGTTCAGGCTGCTGTGAATAATATTTTGCTGAAATTGTCTACTGCTGAGTGGCCCTTTTCAATAAGAAATTTTTATAACAACAATTTGTTACTTGACTTATGAAAGCAGTCGCGGTATAAATATACGTTTAAATCAAATTCTTCAGTACAAGTACAGTTAATACAGTTATTAGCAAAACTAAAAATTCATCGTTAATTTAAATCAACCTCTATGCAACGGGGGCAGAGTAATGAGCAAAGCAGCGACATTTGAGAGAGGGATTCACCCTCAGTACAACAAGGACCTGGCTTCAGGCAAATCTATAGCCGTTGCAAGTCTTCCAAAGAGAATAGTAGTGCCTCTCAGTCAGCATATAGGGGCACCGGCACAGGCGGATGTCAGTATTGGTGATGAGGTGAAAACCGGCCAGGTTATCGGCACAACTACAGGGTTTGTTTCATCTCCGGTACACTCTTCTGTTTCAGGTAAAGTCATTGCCATTGCAGACTTCCCGACTCCGGGTGGCAGGAATGTAACATCTATTGTAATTGAAAGCGATGAAAAGGACGAAGCAGTTGATTATAAAGAAACACCCGATTATATGAATCTCGGTGCGGACGATTTCAGAAATATGATAAAAGATGCGGGAATAGTAGGCCTTGGCGGGGCAGCATTTCCTACAAATGTTAAGCTCTCTCCGCCTAAAGAAAAGAAAATTGATACTGTCTTAATAAACGGAGCCGAGTGTGAGCCTTACCTGACTGCAGATCACCGGATGATGGTTGAACGGGCGGCAGATGTAGTAGAAGGCCTGAAGATCCTTATGAAGACACTGGATGTAAGTGAAGGATATATCGGGATCGAAGAAAATAAGCCCGATGCCATAGAGGCAATGAAGTCTGCTTCTTCCGGCGAATCTAATATAGAAGTGCATGCCCTTGAAATCAAGTATCCCCAGGGAGCTGAAAAAATGCTGATCAAAGCCATCAAGGGCAAGGAAGTGCCGACAAAAGGACTCCCCATGGATGTTGGCGTTGTTGTGCAGAATGTTGGAACTGCTCTGGCTATTTATGAAGCTGTCCGCTATGGCAAGCCCCTTATAGAGAGGGTAGTTACTATCACAGGTAACGGAGTAAAAGAGCCGGCTAATATGATGATACGCATCGGAACACTATTTAGTGATGTGATCGATCAGTGCGGCGGACTCGTTGAGGGTGCTGTAAAGGTTATATCAGGAGGCCCCATGATGGGCTTTGCGCAATGGACACTTGATGTTCCTGTGATTAAAGGTACTTCTGGCATTCTTGTGTTAAGTGAAAAAGAATATGTTTCAGCAGACGATTACTCCGCTTGCATCAGGTGCGGAAGCTGTCTCGATGTCTGTCCAATGGGGCTCAATCCATCTCAGTTAAGTATCCTGTCGGAAAAAGGATTCTATGATGAGACAAAGGACTATAATCTTTTTGATTGTTTTGAATGCGGTTCCTGTGCATTTGTATGCCCGGCAAAGCGTCCGATGGTCCAGTTCATGAGACTGGCAAAATCACAGGTAAAACCATAAGAATAATTGTAAGGGCGGGTTTAAAACCCGCCCCTACCATTAATAATTAATTTTTAAAGAGGACTAAATGGCAACTCAAGCAAAAAGTCATGAATTAATAGTATCAGTCAGCCCTCATGTTAGGGGCAAGGAAACAGTCGAACGTATTATGTGGACTGTCAACCTTAGCCTTCTTCCGGCTGTTATAATGTCAATTTACTACTTTGGTCCCAGGGCGGCATATGTAACGGGATTATGTATAGTTTCATCTGTGCTGTTTGAACATTTGTACTGGAGGTTCCTTGACAGGAAAACCACAGCTGGAGACGGCAGCGCATTTTTAACAGGACTTCTATTAGGAATGAACCTTCCTCCCAGTGTACCTTTCTATATCCCATTAATAGGATCGCTTGTAGCAATCATTATTACTAAGCTCCTCTTTGGAGGTCTTGGATACAATGTTTTTAACCCTGCGCTTATAGGCAGGGCATTTTTATTAATTTCTTTTCCTAAGCTAATGACCATATGGTCTGAACCTACAGCAAAATTTATCGCAATGGATGCAAAGACAACCGCAACGCCTCTAGGACTTCTTAAAGAGGAAGGTCTGACCCATCTGATGGAAGTATTCGGAAGTAAGACAGAACTTTACCAGGGGCTACTGTGGGGAAACACAGCCGGTTCACTTGGAGAAACTTCGGCAATTGCATTGTTAATTGGAGCAGCAATACTATTTATAAAAAGATATATTACATGGCACACCCCGTTTTCTTTTATTGCCACTGTGGGTGTGCTAGCATGGGCCTTTGGCGGAGACCAGGGTTTATTTACAGGAGATCCTCTGATTCATATTTTAAGCGGCGGTCTGATACTGGGTGCTTTTTTTATGGCCACTGATTATGTGACCTGTCCAACGGTACGTAAGGGGCAGATTATATTCGGGATTGGCTGTGGTGCTATTACCATGCTTATCAGGTTAAAGGGAGGTTTCCCGGAAGGTGTTATGTTTGCAATTCTTTTGATGAACTGTTTTGCACCTCTTATTGACCGGAGTATTAAACCGAAAATGTTCGGGGCTGTTAAGGAGACGAAGGAGCAGGCAAAATGATAACAAAGGATATGATAAAAATAACAGTTAATCTTGTTGTTATATATGTAATAGGCGGACTGATAATGGCGTTTGTTTACGCTAAGACATCTCCAATTATGTTTATCAAGGCAAAGGAAGAAAAAGAAGCTGCATTAAAACTGATGATGCCCGAGGCTGACACGGTTGCCACACTTGGTAACTGGGAACCTCATGAAAAGAAAGCTGAGTACTACGCTGCGAGGAAATGCGGTGAACTGAAAATCACAATGGTTGTAGACGAGAAAACAGGGAAAGAGAAAGAGGAGAAAGAGTGTATAGATCCATCCGATCTCGGATATATTGTTGAAGGGTTTGGCAAAGGCTACTCCAGTTATATACATGTGCTTGCTTCAGTTGACAAGAATTTTATCGTGCAGAAGATAAGCGTCCTGGGACATGGTGAAACGCCGGGACTTGGTGATGAGATAGAAAAAGATTACTTCCTGAACCAGTTCAAGGGCAAGAGCGCGGACAATCTTGTAGTAATAAAAGGAGAAACAGCAGACAAGATTCAGGCAATTACAGGCGCTACCATTTCAACCCGTGCTGTTACGGAAGACGGAGTTAAAAACGGAGTAAAGATGTTAATAGAGAAATTATCGGGTGAGGTGCAAGGATGAGTCTACAACCGAAAAGCAATTGGGAATTAATCAAAAACGGGATGTTTGGTGAAAATACGATTTTCCGTATGGCGATCAGTTTGTGCCCCTCTATTGCTGTTACAAACGGCATGAAAAACGGTATGGCACTGGGCATTGCGGTTGTGTTTGTTCAGACTATGGTTAATGCCACAATATCATTAATGAGGAATTTTATCCACCCCAAAATACGTATCCCCATATTCATGCTTGTCATAGCGGGATATGTCACTATCATTGATTTATTGATGGCGACTTATGCGAGACCTATCTATAAAGAGATTGGTTTGTATATCCAGATAATAGTTGCATTTGCATCGATATTTGCACGGGCAGAGGTATTTGCAAGTAAGAACAAGGTCTGGTCTTCAATATGTGACGGCTTTGGCATGGGAGTTGGTTTTTTGCTGGCCATGTTAGTAATCAGCTTTTTCAGGGAACTTCTTGGTAAGGGCGAACTCTTTGGGTATTCGATTATTGCAGGGAATCCTTTATTGATTATGATTTTACCTGCAGGAGGTTTTCTCGCAGTGGGTCTTCTTATGGGATTTTTTAACTGGGTAGATATGAAGTATTTTGGCGGTAAAGGTGCATCAGGAGTATAACCTATTTTAAAGGGGTAGTTTTATGGATTTTACAAAACTTTTTGAACTGGTTGTTTCATCAGCATTAATTAATAACTTCGTATTCACGATGTTTCTGGGTCTCTGCATATTTTTTGGTGTATCCAAAAAAATGGAGACTGCTGTTGGAATGAGTATTACATTTACTGCAGTTATGGTAGTCAGTGCGGCATTAAGCTGGGTTGTTTTTGAATTCATAATGAGGCCACTTGATCTGACATTCCTGAAGATCATAGTTTTTATCGGTATAGTGGCTGCATTTGTTCAGTCTGCCGATACGATTATGAAGAAAGTGAGTCCGGCGCTGTACTACAAACTCGGCGTTTACCTTGCACTGATTACAACTAACTGTATTATTATTGCGGTTCCCCTGAAAAATGCCGGGGAACATTATAATTTTTTTGAAAGCATGGCTTTTGGACTCGGCTCAGGCTTGGGTTTTGGACTGGCGCTGATTATTATGGCAAGTATCCGTGAAAAGCTTGAAGTAGCTGATGTACCGGCGCCTTTCAGGGGCTTGCCTATTTCGTTTATTCTTGCAGGGCTTATAGCTCTTGCATTTACCGGTTTTTCCGGATTGATTACGTTGTAATTAAAAAACAGGGTTCAAGGATTCGAGGGTTCGAGGGTTCGAGTGAAGCAAAGACTTTTTTACTTGAACCCTAGAACCCTAGAATCCTAAATAATAAAAAGGTGCGATATGCTCGATTTTAACATCACAAATATTCTTTCCGATCTTGTTCAGTTTATTAATATCTTCGAGTTCAACCATATACCTGTTCCGCTGGCTGGTGTAGGCGGAGGAGTTGATGTCAAGGAAACGGTTGATCTTATGGAACTTCTTAAATTTACCGGAGTATTTCTATTAGGCCTTAGTGCTCTTTTTGGACTTGGCCTTGCTTTTGCGGCCAAGAAGTTTGCAGTGAAGGAAGATCCCCGTGTTGACCAGGTATCGGAAGTGCTGGCTCATGCACACTGCGGTGCATGCGGATTCCCGGGTTGCCGTCAGTATGCTGAACAGGTAGTTCTTAACCCTGATGTAAAACCCACTTTGTGTACTCCCGGCGGAGCTGCAACTGCTGAGGCTGTTGCAAAAATTACAGGTAAAGTCGCGGAGCAGACTGAACCGAAGATTGCCCGCATTCAGTGTCAGGGAGGATGTTCAAAATCAAACCGAAGATTTAAATATGAAGGTATTAAAGACTGCAAGGCAGCAATTCTTGCAAGCGGTGGCGATAAGGCATGCATTTACGGTTGCCTGGGGTATGGCTCCTGTTCCCGCGCATGTCCATTTGGTGCCATGACTATGAATGAAGAAAACCTCCCGGTCGTAGATCCGGTCAAGTGTACGGCCTGCGGAGTATGTGCATCGACATGCCCGGTCCAGGTTATAGAAATACTTCCGGTTGCCAAGGAAGTGCTTGTGAGCTGTCACTCAAAGGACAAGGGTCCCGTAGCAAAAAAGAATTGCCAGGTTAGCTGTATAGCTTGCGGATTGTGTGTGAAAACCTGTCCGTATAATGCGCTTAAGGTAGAAAATTTTCTCTCTGTCATGGATTATGACAAATGTAAAGTATGCGGTCTCTGCGTGAGAAAGTGCCCGACAAATGCGATTGTAGATAACATTCCCAAAAGACCAAAAGCTAATGTTACAGATAAGTGTATAGGGTGTCACGCATGCGCGAAAATTTGTCCTGTAAGCGCAGCTTCCGGTGAACTTAAGTCGCAGCATGTAATAGATCAGGATAAGTGTATAGGTTGTGGAATATGTACTGCAAGGTGTCCAAAGGCTGCGATTAACGGCACCTTTAACTACGTGGAAGTGGCCGAAGCTTATGAAGCCAAGCAGGTAGCTCTGGCAAAAGCCAAGGCTGAAAGAGAGGCAGCTGCAAAAACATAATCAGAGTGTTTAACAATTATCTAAACAATAAAAGGTCAGGGTTTCCCCTGACCTTTTTTAATGCATAGCGTCTAGTTTGCTATTATAATTAGATATATGTGAGATGGATCACATATATAGAGACGCTTTATATATTATTATAACTAGTTATATTTAAAATAAAAATTAGCATCTTAAACATAATCGGCTGTGTTTGTATAGTCTTTTTATTAGTGATACAATAATTATATGTCAATAAAAAAAATCAGGCAGAAGTACTTTGTTACAAAAGAGTTACGCCTTTCCATAGCGCTTATCATCCTCTGGTCATTGCTTATTACGGCTTTTTTCACATATTTTGCAAAAGAACTAAGTGACCAGATAGGCCATGGAATACTGCTGTTTGTGATCATTATGGTGGGTTACATGCTTATAGTGATTGTGTTGACTATGTTGTTTTCACACCGACTGATTGGACCCTTTCAGCGTTTGATGACAGACATACGGCTTATTGGTGTAGGTGATTATCACAGGCGGCTGAATGTGAGAACTAATGATGATATTTATATAAGGTCTTTTGTAGTTGAGGTCAATAAATTGCTGGATGTTTTTGAGACTATGCATAAGTACCGGGTGAATATAAATCTAGAAATTGACTCCGAGCTGTTGAAGCTGTTGTCTGAAGTAGAAGCGGGTGAGCCTTCCAAAGAACACTTAAGGGAAAGTATTCTAGTTTTACACAATAAGTTGAAGTCCTTATCTGATAATCAGTCTTAGAGATCTTAACAATTAGATTGAGGCAGGGGTAGATACTTTACAGGTTATCTAATATATGCTTCAGTGACATATCGGCGCATCATTCTGTGGCTGTTGAAATAGTAGGCATTTTTACCGATAGCATTCTGCATCATGCGTATCCAGTTTTTCCGGTCGTCGTAGTATTTTGGGATTATTTTATTTTCAAGCTTAACATACAGGTCTTCCGCATCTATAGCGTTCATGTTGTTGTCCGGTTCAACTTCTTTTGCAGCAGGACCTATCGCCCAGCCGGTAAAGTCCTCTATATGTCCTTCAATCCACCAACCGTCAAGTACGCTGAAGTTCATAACACCGTTATGTGCAGATTTCATGCCGCTTGTACCGGATGCTTCTAACGGCCTTAAGGGTGTATTGAGCCAGATGTCAACTCCGGAAACAAGGTCCAGCGCAATGTCCATTTTATAGTTCTCGACAAAGGTGATTTTGATTTTGCCTTTGAGTTTTTCTTTGTACGAATATATTTTTTCGATTAATTCTTTTCCTATTCCATCCTTAGGATGAGCTTTTCCTGCATATATGATCTGTATTTTACCTTTGCCGATTTTTTCAAGTCGCTTAAGATCTGTAAACAGAAGATCCGCTCTTTTATAAGCCGTTGCCCTTCGTGCAAAGCCTATTGTTAATGTATCATAATCCATATCTGAGCCGGTTGTGGAATTTACATAATCAATGAGTTTCTTTTTTGCAATTGAGTGTGCTCCCCAAATTTCTTCGTCTGGGATAGCACCGATCCTTACAAATATCTCCGGCTCATTTGCCCAGCCGGGGAGATATTTATCGAAAATTTTCTTGAAACTTGCACAAGTCCATGTAAAGGAATGAACTCCATTCGTAATAGCGTTTATTTCATATCCGGGGAACATATTTTGCGACACTTCGCCGTGTTTCTTTGCAACACCATTTACAAAGTTGCTCAGGTTGAAACCCAATAACGTCATGTTGACACTTTTTTCTCCAGCAAGTGTTTTGAGTACATTAAGAGGAAAATAATCTCCGAATACCTGGTTGTAAAGCTCATGGGTGAAGTTATCGTGTCCGGCTTCAACGGGGGTATGTGTTGTGAATACGCAAAGGTCTTTAACCGCTTCGGTGTCCCATATATGCGACTCGTCCCAGACTGATTCAATGTCTTTTTTGAATGTATGCAGCAACTCAAGTGTCAGGAAGGCTGCATGACCTTCATTCATATGATACTTTTTAATCTCGAACCCGAGTTTTTTCAGCATCCTTACACCGCCGATGCCCAGGATAACTTCCTGCTTAATTCTATACTCGTTGTCACCGCCGTATAAATGATCTGTCAGAATTCTGTCTTTTTCATTGTTTTCGGGCAGGTCAACGTCAAGGTATATAACAGGAACGACTGATCCTCTGGGGCTTTCAACAAAATATATCCATGCCTGGATAAAGACTTCTCTTCCCTCAATACTGACAGAAACCTTTTCAGGAGCCAGTTTCATTAACTTGGACGGGTCCCATATTACCGGTTTTTCCGTCTGGTGACCCTTGTCGTCAATCTCCTGAACAAAGTAACCTTTTTTGCTCATGAGAGTCACCGGTACAAAAGGAAGATTTAAATCCGCAGCAGACTTGACAGTATCTCCAGCCAGTATGCCCAATCCTCCGGAAAAGGTCGGAATTTCATCCCGCAAACCTATTTCCATTGAGAAGTAGGCTATCTTGGGCTCTGTTATATAATCATTCAGTAGTGACATAGCAAAGTATTATAGCAGATTATTTTGCGATAAGATATTTGTCGGCTAATTATTTTATTTACTTAAATAAAATTTTCTCTTTTTTTCGTCGAATTTCTCTATGGCATATCTTAACATGGTTCTTGGCATTGATTTATAATGCTTTTTAAGGTATTTCTCTTCAACCAGCTGGTTTCTCTTTCCGACCTCTCTTAACATCCATCCTACAGCCTTATGGATTAAATCATGACTATCATTTATAAGGATGTCGGCTAAACCAATTGTATCATCGAATTGATTGTTTCGTATAAATTGATAAGTTGAGATAATCGATATCCTTCTTTCCCAAAGATTCTCCGACTGAGCCATTTTATATAGTATAGATCGGTCGTGATCTATTAAGTATTCACCCAGAATCTTATGTGCAGACAGGTCAACAAGGTCCCAGTTGTTAATGTGCTTAGTATTCTTAAGGTAAAAGCTGTATATAGACCTCCTGGCGGATTCATCTTCTTTATTAAACTTAATAACAAGAATCAACAGCGCTGTCAACCTGTGCTCGTGAATTTTGCTCGATAGCAGTTTTTGAATCTCTTTCAGAGGTAAGAGGGAATATTTCTTTGCAGTTTTTCTTTGATCCGGAACCGAGATTCCCAGAAATACATCTCCCTCTCCGTACTGGCCTTTTCCAGTCTTAAAAAAACGCTGCAGTATCTGTGCTTTTTCAGGATTTGCGAGTTTCTGTAAATCAGACTTTAATTGATTGAGTATGGTCATGAAGTGATTGTGTTTTTTTAGTATTTATAAATAGACAGGATAATTTTATGAAATCTTTAAGTTATTTGCAAGGTTTCAGGGCAGAAGTGAATTGTGTGAGTATATGTCAGGGGGAAGTGAGATGATACGCCGGCGTTTCACTGAAAGAGATGAAAGAATATCTACAGATCATGACAGCAGGTACATTTGAGGTCGACTGCCCGTTGAGTTGAGAGGTCATTAATTTCTATAATACACAGGCCGTCTTTTTTAAACACTGTTAGTATTGAGTTTACTCGGCTATGGTAGTGTTGGTACTGTATATATAGGAGGCTTTATGAATATAGATAACCGAAAGAAGGTTTTATGTTTCAGTACAGTGAGGTCGATTGTTTTCCTTGCCCTTCTTGTTTTTGCCTCATCCTGCACTTCACAAGTGCCGCAAGAGAAAAAACAGACATATAAAATCGGCTATATGATATGCAATAGCGAAAAGGATACTCTGCAGCGTTTTGAACCGTTTACAGAATATTTGAGTAAAAAAATGGGTGTTAATTTTGATATGGTGGCGATTGACACGGCTGATTTTACAAAGCACGTAGATGAGCTGGATTTTACCCACACAAACTCTCTTCTGTATATAATGATGAATAAATATCACGGAGTGGAGATTCTTGCTGCAGAAAAAAACGGGTCCCTTGGATATGAGGCACAGGGCTTGATTATTACATCTAAAAAGAGCGGAATTAAGGATGTAAAGGGCCTTAAGGATAAAACAATGATTTTCGGCCCCATGCTTGGGCCGACTTCCTACATGGCACAGGTAGATGTTCTTCTTAAGGGTGGAGTAGATCCTGAAGAAGATCTATCGTACTATTCAATTCCCCGGGGTTCATTCAAGCATGAAAAGGTCATTTATGGCGTGCTCTTCGGGAAGTATGATGCAGGCGCTGCTCCGCTTCTGGATTTTGAACGGATGGTTGATGACGGGAGGATCGACGAGGAGGACTTTACGATTATCGCCAAAGCCGAGCCGATTCCATATTGCAATTTCGGCGCTACCCAGCGCGTGGACGAGGCTTTTGCAAGTAAGTTTAAACAGGTGCTTCTTGATATAAGGGAAGATGATACTGTTGAGTTTCGAGGCCAGGTCTTAAATGTCCTTGAGAGGGCCATTGTAGATGGATATGTAGACATAAGAGACAAAGACTTTGACGGTATCCGTGATATGGCTAAGAGAACAAATATGCCCCCCTTTCAGAAGTATTAATATCATAATTATCAATGTAACACAGCTTAAATACCTATGCTGAAATATTGTATTGTTTCTCTTTTCTTACCACTGTCTAACTGTTTATGCTAAAATGATAAGTTATTTTTAAGAGGAGGAAAATATGGATTTGAAATCATATGTTTTAAATAAGGCGATGGAAGCAAAAGAAGGCTCAAGGGCAATTGCCAGGGCCTCTTCAGAGCAGAAGAACAGTGCATTGATAAAAATGGCTGAGGTAATCAGAAAAAAAGCCAGGGAACTGCAGAAGGCAAATATAAAAGACATCGATTTTGCTAAGAAAAAGGGCTTGACCAAGGCCATGATCGACAGACTCACGCTTACTGCTGCGAGAATAGAAACAATGGCTCAGGGTCTTGAAGAAATAGCTGCCCTGCCTGATCCTATAGGTGAAATTACCTCAATGCGCCAGAGACCAAACGGAATGTCTGTTGGCAAGATGCGGGTGCCTCTGGGCGTTATATCAATTATTTATGAGTCGAGACCTAATGTAACTGCTGATGCGACAGCTCTCTGCCTCAAAGCCGGAAATGCGGTTGTCCTCAGAGGAGGTACCGAGGCTATTCATTCTAATAAGGCAATCGTTAAAATCCTGCGGGGAGTGGCCAAAAAAGCCGGCATTCACGAAGGTGTGATTACGTTTATTGATAAAACTGACCGACAGGCAATTATGGAAATGCTCAAGCTTGAGGGTATTATCGATGTCGTTATTCCCCGGGGCGGTGAAGGCCTTATCAGGGCGGTTACAGAGAATTCCAGGATACCCGTGCTCAAACATTACAAAGGTGTATGCCACGTATTTGTTGACAGGGATGCCGACCTTAAGATGGCTGAAGACTTATGCTTTAACGCAAAGGTCCAGCGTCCCGGTACATGCAATGCTATGGAGACAATGCTCGTTGATGAGAAGGTGGCACATAAATTCTTGCCTGGAATGATCAAGCGATTTAAGAAGGCTAAAGTATTGCTCAAAGGATGTCCCAGGACCAGAAAAATGGACAGGTCAGTCAAGGAAGCTTCGTCTGATGATTTCTATAATGAATATGTAGACCTGATCATGAATGTAAAGGTTGTAAAGGACATTGATGATGCAATGGCCCATATTGCCAAATACAGTTCCTCACATACCGAGGCGATAGTTACTGAAGATTATGCCAAGGCAATGAGATTTATGAGAGAGGTCGATTCTGCATCAGTACATGTAAATGTATCCACGAGGTTCAGTGATGGGTTTGAATATGGCCTAGGCGCCGAGATGGGAATATCAACGGATAAGATACATGCCAGGGGTCCCATGGGACTTGAAGAATTGACATGCACCAAGTATGTTGTCCTCGGCAATGGGCAGCTGAGGGGTTAAGCAAGAGTCAAGAATAATGAAGATCGGTATTTACGGCGGTACATTTAACCCTGTCCATTATGGTCACTTAAGGACGGCCCAGGAAGTTGCAGAAACTATGGGTCTGGACAGGATTGTTTTTGTTCCTGCAGGAGAAACTCCCTTTGATAAACCTGACCTGGCGAAGGCTTCCCATCGATACAAAATGGTCAAAACAGCAATCACAGGCAATTCTTCATTTAAGATTTCCTCTATAGAGACAAGGTCCCGAGGAAAATCATTTACTGTTGATACTATCCGCTCGTTAAGTGACAAATATAAAAAGAGCGATCTTTATTTTATTCTCGGGATAGATGCATTTCTTGACATGCCGCTCTGGAAGAAGCCGGACAGCCTTGTTAATCTGACTAATATAATAGTTATATCAAGGCCGGGTTACACCTTTTTCGGGCTTTCAGAGTCGCCATACCTTAAGGATGTCCCTGTGAAAACGCTGCGAGAGCTTGACAGGGGCAAACGTGATATGTTTTCTTTTGATATTTCGGGGAAGCGCAAAGGCCATTTGGTCAATGTTATTGCTCTGAATATCTCAGCGTCTGGTATTAGGGAATTGATAAGGGCAGGAATAAACACCAACTATCTCTTGCCTGAATCTGTGAAATCCTATATAATTGCAAATACGCTGTATATAAGTAAGTAGTAATAGAAAGGAGCGTTTTTTTAGCTATCGATATTAGAGAAAGAGTGATTAAAGCTGCAGAAAAAGCTGTTGATAAAAAAGCAATAAATACGGTAATCCTCGAGTTAGCAGGTCTTTCAACGATTGCAGATTACTTTGTAGTTTGTTCGGGAGATAATCCAGCACAGATCAGAGCTATAGCAGATGAAGTGGACGGGTACTTTTCCAAAGAGGGTATAAAGCGCCTCGGTAAAGAAGGTATGAGTTCTGCTAAATGGGTGTTGCTTGATTATGGTGATATAGTCGTTCATGTTTTCGATGATGAAACCAGAGGGTTTTATGGTTTGGAAAAATTCTGGATCGATGCTCCGAGAGTGGCGCTTGAAGATCTTGAAATTTATGCTAATAAGAGATAAAGCTTGTTGCAGAGCTTATTAATAGTTAACCATAAATGCGGGTAATGAAATGGCAAAGATAATCGTACTGATAGTAATAATATTTCTTGCGGTAATGGGCGTACTGGCCTACTTTAACAGCGGGACTGTTGAATTAACCGTATGGAAAGATGTAACACATCCTATCCCGGTTGTTGCATTGATACTTGCATCAACTGCAGTTGGAATCTTAACAATGTTTGTTATTTATGCAATCAGGGATGCAAGGCGCTACTATGATGTCTGGCAGATCCAGAGGCAGAATAAGAAAGAAGCAAAGGTCCAGGATTCATATTCAAAGGGAGTTGAAGCTTTTCATGCTGCCCGCTTGGAAAATAGCAGGGAACTGTTTACTGGTGTGATTGAGAGTGTTCCTAACCATGCAAATGCCCTCCTGAGGATTGGAGACATTGCCTTAAAGGAGAATGATTTTGCAGGTGCTAAAGATTATTATATGAGGGCCCTTGAAGTTAAACCCAGAAGTATCGAAGTCCTGCTGTCTCTTGTTAATACCGCAGATGCACAGCAGAAGTGGCAGGAATCCTTAAAGCATTTGAATACGATACTGGAAATAGATGATGAGAATAAAGCGGTTTTACAAAGGAAAAGATCGCTGCTGGAACAGAGGAAAAACTGGGAAGAGCTTATTGAGCTTCAGGGTAAGGTTTTGAAAACTAAGCTGGTGCCTGAGGAAGAGGCCAGGGAAAATGTCAGGATGACAGGGTATAAGTGTGAACTGGGCAGGAGTTATATCGGATCCGGTGACGTTGATAAGGCAATTAAATCCCTGAAAGCAGTTATCAAACATGATGATAAATTTACTTCTGCATACCTGGCTGTTTCCGATGCATATAAGAAAGACGGAAATGCAAAGGAAGCGGAGAATATTTTACTGAAAGGTTACGAGACAACTCAGTCAATGGTAATTCTGGCTGTTTTGGAAGACCACTACATATCCGAAGGGGAGCCTGGAACAATTATTGAGATTTATCAGCAGGCCCTTCAAAAAAATCCGAAAGATGCAAAACTGAGATTCCTTCTCGCAAAGTTGTATTACCGGCTTGAAATGATAGACCATGTAATGGACACCATAAATGCAGTAGACCCTGTAGCGCTGGACTTTAAGGAAGTACATATGCTTCTGGGCAGTGTCTACGAAAGACGGGCAGAGAACGAAAAAGCCCTGGAAGAATATCGAAAAGCATTAAAGGCTGACCAGCCTATGGTAGTTCCATATAGCTGCACCAGCTGCAGCTATACCTCAATGGAGTGGTCCGGCTGCTGCCCTGAATGTAATAGTTGGAACTCGTTTATTCTTGATATTAATGAAACCCGTGATAACTCCACAAGACAGATTAGTTCTTGATACAAGCCTGTTTGTTAACCCAGAAGTCCGCAATGACTTCGGGAAAACTCCTACAGAAGCCCTGAGCGGTTTTCTTGAGCTTGCTGAGCAGATCCCTTCTCTTGAATTCTACATGCCTTCCTCAATATTCAGTGAGCTGATGAACTTTGTTAAAGAGGAAGAAATACCTGGACGGTTCATGGCAATTCTTAACCAGAAGTCACCCAGTAAACATGAAATGACATGTCCGGCATACCTGCTGTATGAACTTATTGAAGACATGAGAGACAGGGTTAACAAAGGGCTCAGAATCGCCGAGAAGGCTGTAAGGAGTGCCGGCAAGGAAGATGACCGTGAGTTGATTAAAGGCATGAGGAAAAACTACCGTGATGCTTTGAGAGAAGGCATCCTGGACAGTAAAGAGGATGTTGATCTGATTTTATTAGCCAAGGAGCTTAATGCATTGCTTGTAACGGTTGACCACGGAGCTATCAAGTGGGCTGAAAAGCTTGGAGTGAGATGGTTACTGCCCAAAAAGTTCAAGGACTATCTTCTCAGTTTTATTGATGATAAGTAATTGCCGGTTTTGAGGCTGAAGAAATCAAACTTCTACATACACCATTCGCTAATTGTTAAGCACTGAAGCTGAAAATATTTAAGCTTGCCCGTATATGTTTTCAGCCCTGTTCCTGATGTTAATATGCTTCTATCTTTAATTTGCCTACTTACTGGAATGCAGGGTTATTGATTCTAATATTAGCAGGATCACCTGGACAACCTGTGTTGGGGCTTTTTTTTATTGACACTCCCTCAAGCAAGTGCTAGTATTATAAATCTCTTAGTACCTAATATAAACACATTGTTTTGCGTCAGAAAGTAGTGATTTTATCTTATTATCACTAGTTGAAATATGGTGATTATTATGCTTTAGTCGTTCTATGTGTTCAATGTAATCTGTTCTTTCTTTTTACTATTTTTGCACATATAGCTGTTTCAAGCAGCTATCATGACATAGAAGTTTTTAGGAAAACGGTAAGGGCAGGCAATCATTTATATATGATTTGAATAATAGAAAAAGGAAGGGGGAAAGTAGAGAAGGGCAAGGAATAAAAATAAAGGGGGGGGTAAAAATGAAGAAATTATTAACGATAATGTTTTTCATGGCATTATCAGTAGTCGCAATGTACGGGATGGCTGATGCTATAACCGGTCAGTGTTCTAACTGTCATACTATGCATGATAGCCAGGATGGTGTAGATGGAGGCGGACCGAATGACCTGCTTCTTAAAGGTTCAGGTTGCGGTGGTTGTCATACACAGAATGGTCTTCCCAGCGCTCCGCAGGTAGACCTAACATCTAACCTTTCAGCTGGTGGTTCTTTTGATACCACAACAATAGCAACTGATGACTCTATGCGTCATGATGTTCAGGACCTTAGTTTAACGGAAAGTGCTATCACTTCAACTCCTGGTAAAACAGGCTCAATCCTGACAGTTGCTCCTAACGCACTGACATGTGCAGGCGCTGTGGGCTGTCACGGTAAGCACGTAACAGGTATGGGCTCCGATGCTGGTATTAAGGGCTCACACCATGCTCCTAATGCAACATACCGTTTTCTCTGGATTGGAACAACTACTTCTCCAACCGCAGTTCTTGGTATTGGGGATGTTGACTATGAGGTAACTGTAGATGATTCAGACCATAATGTTTACAGTGCTCATGCAACTCAGAGTATCAGCACTTTCTGCAACCAGTGCCACAATCAATTCCACGGCGAACCTGAAACCGGAGGACCTTCAAGTCCATGGATTAGACATCCGACCGATATAGCACTGTTTTCAGGTCCAGTAGCATGGGATTCAGCCAAGGTTAATATTCATGCAAATGACGCACCGATTGCTTTGATCGCAATAGGCGCAAACACTACTACAACTAACTACTACTCAGGAGGGACTCCTGGACTCGATGAAACCAACTCAGCTGTAATGTGTCTGTCATGTCACCGTGCACATGGTACTGCAAATGCTGACCTGCTGAGGTGGAGTTACGCCACTGTTCTGGCGGGCGGTGCAAAATCAAAATGTCTCTCATGTCACTACAAGCAGTCGAATGCACCTTAAGTCTGTAACAAAGGCTGATTTATAAGTTAACAAATAAAATGCCGGGTACCATGAGGTACCCGGCTAATTTGTTTATGGTGCCGAAGGGGGGATTCGAACCCCCACAGGATTGCTCCCACTAGACCCTGAACCTAGCGCGTCTGCCAGTTCCGCCACTTCGGCATTAAAAATTATCTAATATTAAATTCCGATATATAGTATACCCTTCTTGCAGTTAATTGAAAATTAATTTCTTGTAGCAGGAGTAACAAAAGGGTTGTCCCCCTCTATATAAGTTAGTTTCATGGTTTCTTTATTAAATACTAAAATCCCTACTCCGCTCCTTGTCACTTCCTTGCTATTATCAAAGATCCATGTGCCATGCCAGTTAAGACTCACCTTTACCGAATCATCAGTAAGTCTGACAAGTCTTGGTGTAAAATTAAGCAGAGCTTTTTTAAAGTATAAATATTTTATGATGTTGTCCGTGAGCTGGGAACCGATATGGTTTTGCAGCGTGAGTTCACTTTTAACTTCATAGGCTTCCCTGATAGCACTTAAATTGCTTATTGCCTCCGAAGCTGCTATGGAGTCAGCAGATGGTTTGACATTGTCTTTGCTGCAGCTTAAAGACAATATAGCGAGAAATATGCAGGCAAAAAATATCTTCTTCATGGTGATGTGATTTCGGCTTCCTTTAATATTTGATGATAAATTGTACATATTGAAATTGTTTTTATCAATAGAGTAATAATGAGTATTCTGAAGAGAATGTGTTTGTGTGAATTTCCGGAGCTGTATAGGCAGGGTCTCTTGAATATTTAGTTGTTAAATTTGCCTAGCAGATGAACGGAAGTAACAGAGGTAAACTTTCCCCGGGCTAATTGACTTTATTATTTTTATTAATGTAGAATTATTTAACACTATGGACGACCACAAGTTAAAAGTATTTTGCATAGTCGCCGAAACGAAGAGTTTCTCAAGAGCATCTGAGATTATTCGTCTTACCCAGCCTGCCGTTAGCCTCCAGATTCAGGCACTCGAAGAAATGTATGGCACTAAATTATTTAACCGTTCCGGTTGTGTTATTACCCTGACCAAAGCCGGTGAAATGCTCTACAAATATGCTAAAGAGATTAACTCGCTTTATGCTTCTGCTGAAAAAGAAATAGGCGGTGTAACAGGACTGGTTAAGGGTATCATATCAGTTGGGGCAAGCTCTACTATTGGGAACTATGTGTTACCTTCTGTTGTATCTGATTTCAAGAGAAGGTACCCGAAGGTCGGAGTTCATATTCATATTGGCAACACAAAGGGAGTTGTTGAATTCTTAAATGCCGGCAGTGTTGATATAGGCCTTGTAGAAGGAGATGTCAACAAACAGAAACTGCTTATAGAAAAACTCATCCCCGATGAAATGGTGCTTGTCATGTCTCCCTATCATCACCTTGCAAAGAAGACCAGCGTTTCAATTATGGAACTTTCCAAGGAGCCGTTAATCTTCAGAGAAGAGGGGTCCGGCACGAGGCAGGCAATTGAAAAATACCTTTCCAAACATGGCATTTCCCAGCAGAACCTGAAAATATCTCTTATTATGGGAAGTACCGAGTCTATTAAGAGCGCAGTTGAAGAGGGTCTGGGAACTTCAATACTTTCAAGGTGGGCTGCAAAAAAAGAAGGAAAGTGGGGAACTTTGAAAACAGCAGTATTTAAGGAAGAAAAGTTTGTAAGAGATTTCTCCTTAGTATCAAAAAAATCAAAAGAACCCTCACATACTGTTGAGCAGTTTATGGCATTTCTAAGACGTTATCCTTTTAACAAACTTCTTAATGCCTGATTCTTGCTGTATATCCTGTCTGAATAATCATAGTCTTAGCTATCTCTCCGCATTATTAAAAGAACCACAATAATTTCTGAAGTTCTTATTTGTCAGTATTCTGTTCTCTACTAGGCATGTTTTACCACTGCTGCAATGTACAGAAATGGACTCCAGGGAGGTCGAATTTCTGATACTTATAAATATGAATTTGTGCAGAGTTGTGGTAAACTAAAATTTACCCTGCCGCTTCATTTCGTAGATATATTTATATGGACTGAAGAGGTCCTGATACTTTGTATAGATCTAAAATAGCCACAGGATGGGCAAAATCGACGATTTAAGGTAGACATGAGCCGAGTAATGTTAATTTATTCATAGGGTTACTGTTGCCTGTAGAATAATCTATCTTGTTGATGAGTTATGGATTGTAGAGTTTATAACTGAAGTAATTGAACATAATTCCCTGATAAAGTGTTTTCCTCCTGGATTCAGATTGTCCGCTGCCTGAAGCTGTAAAGTATTATGACACTGGATAACTACACGAAATAAAAAGAAAAACTGCCGAAAGTCTCGGGAGAATAAATTAAATTGTCGGCTTTGTTTACACATTGCGGTCTTGATATATATGGAAAGCTAATAAAATCAATGAGTTACCACCTGGCTGCGTTCTTGCATTAATACAGTGCTAGGGGCGATAGTAGTGAAGCTTGGCATATCAATGCTAGTATTGATCCGTAATTAAACCATATTATTGTGTGATTCCGAATGGTTCGGTAAATCACGGGTTCTGCATTTTATGAATTATAACGCAAAAGATAACATGTCACTGGATCATCTATTAACTACTAAGGATTGGGCCGACTACTTTAACAGCCTCTCCAGGACTATCAATTTTGAATTTGAAATTTACAATGATAATAACGAAAGAATATTTATTACTGATGAGCACCTGCTCTGTAAATTTATAAAATCAGCCAACCTCGAAAGTATTACCTGTCCGGATTCCTGTAACAAGGGAATGATCAATCTATTAAAGAAGAACGAGCCTCAAATATATAAATGCCGGGCAAGCGTCGTTAATTTTGCCTTTCCGGTAGAGAGGTTCGGTGAAAAAGCAGTAATTGTTGGGCGTGGAGGATTTGCTGAATATGATGATTTGCTTGATTTTATTAAGTTTGCCAGGGCAAATAGTTTAACGAAAATACCTGCATCCATGCCTTTAAGCTTTACTGGGATGGACTATATAAGCTCAGTGTCTCAGTATGTCTGTTTGACAGTCAGCCACTTACTGAATAGCATGGAAGAGAAATTCAAGCTTGAAGAAAAACTTGTTCGCATGACGGCTTTGTTTGACAGTCAGACATTTGGTACTTTATCAAAAAACCCCGAATTGATGTACCGCTACATAATGGATACCATTGAATTTGTGTTCGGATCTACATCAGCATCATTAATGCTTCTGGATGAAAGTAATTTTTCTTACAAAACCGTCTATAGTACCGGTGAGCATAGAGATTTAACTATGGATTTTTCTCTTGATACTGAAAGTCCGATTATCTACGAGATGCTTAACTCTAAGGCGGCCGTACTGTCTGAAGAACCAGAAAAAATTATTTCGTCGCATCCTTTACAGAATATAAAATCAGCATACTTCTTCCCGATTTTTATGGGCGGGGCGATTGAAGGAATGATAGGGATTTTTGATAAGCAGTTTTCCGGTGAGGATATGAGAATCATGAACGCCTTTAAAGATTATATTCAACTTAATCTTGAAAATCAGCATTTGCGCACATCAATAAATAATGCCAAGGAAGTGGACAATCAGACAAATTCTCTTGTTGATTTTTCATATTCGCTAAACAATATCCGGGACAAAGACCGCTTATTAAATACTCTGCTTGAAAAAGCCCTGCAGATGCTTGAAGCCGAGCAGGGCTCATTAATGCTTATGGACCCCGATACATCGGAGCTTATTGTTGAAGCCAGGAGATGCTATGATGATACTGTACATGAGAAAATGCGTCTTAAGGCTGATGAAGGCATTGCCGGACAGGTTCTTGGGAATGGGGGGCCGCTGCTGGTTTCTGATATTGAAGAAGACCCAAGGATTAAACAGGTCAGCCGCCCACGGTATAAAACAAAATCATTTATAAGTGTTCCGATAAAACTCGAAAATAAATTGAGCGGAGTAATAAATATATCAGATAAAATAAAAGGCCATGCTTTTAACGATGATGATTTAAATGTGGTTCAGTCTATTATCAGCAGTGCAGCGGTTGCTATTGAAAGAAGTCTTTTGTATAAACGGGCAGAGGTTCTTCAGAAGCTTTCAATCACAGACCATCTGACAGGAATATATAACCGTCGCTATTTGAACAGAAGGTTGTCCGAGGAAATTACACGATATAATAGATACAAACATCCATTTAGTTTCATGATGCTTGATATGGATAAATTTAAAGAGTACAACGATACATATGGACACATTCCTGGAGATAATCTTATAAGGGAGCTTGCCGGTGTACTTGATAAGTCTCTCAGAACTATTGACATTGCCGCCCGCTTTGGCGGCGATGAGTTTGTTGCGATATTTCCGCAAACTTCAAAAATTGATGCTATACAGATAACAAACAGGGTTAAGGAAAAGATCGATGATGCACTGGGTCAGCATAATGTTGACACACCGTTAAGCATCAGTATGGGACTTGCAACTTTTCCAGATGATGCAAATTCAATTATGGAGTTAATAGAAAAAACAGACCAGGCTCTTTATCTGGCAAAAAAGGCCGGTGGCAACAGAGTTGTATATCTATAACCTTAGCGGGCATTGCCCTGTATGGTGATTTTAACGATTCAAATCTTAATATCAAATTATCAGCATTGCTGGAAATTTACAGGAAAGATGTTCAGGTGAAATCATAATGTCCTTTAAAGAATTTACTACAAAGAATTTTCTGGGAAGAAACAGTGAAATTGAAGGGCTTCAGGGCATTGCTGCTGAAGCCGCTTTTGGTGATGCAAACAGCCTGCTTGTATACGGTAAAAGAGGGGTGGGCAAGACGGAGCTGCTGAAGCACTTATACAACCGGTTGTTTAGTCAGCAGAATGATTCGATACCCTTTTTCTATACGCTAAAAACGTCTTTCACATCGATTGAGGATTTTTCCAAGGACTACCTTCGCAGTTTTATCCTGCAGGGCCTTGCCTTTTTGAATAAGGATATTGCTCTGACACATTCAGGACGCTACTCTCTTGATGATTTGATATATATTGCGCATAAGGCGGATGCTCAATGGGCAGTGCAAATTATTGACCAGTACTTGCAGCTCCGGGAAGAGGGCAAGCCGATCCACATGTTATCACATGCAATGTCTGCACCGTATATTAGCTATAGAAATACGGACAGAGCGGTTGTTGTAATGATAGATGATTTTCATAAGATAGGTAAATTTTGTGAATTGAACATGGAAGAGGGCAGGGGAAGTTTGTCGATGGTTTTAGACAGCACGGTTTCATCCCGTCATACTCCTCATATAATTTCAGGATGCCAGTCTGAACTTCAGAAGATGTTTTTTGAAGAAACATCAATAGGTAATAATGTAGAGTTGATGAACCTACAGAGACTGGCTTCTCACGAATCAGAATTGCTTTTCAAATTGCTTGGCGAAATACATAGTGTGAATATTGACCTTGACCCGGGCAGATTTATTAATGTTTTAAATGGTAATCCATTCTATATAAAGAGCTTTATGCAGTCTGCCAGGCAATCCTGCAGGACATTGACTGAGGAAGATTTCTGGCAGATATATCTGAATGAAGTAATGAAGGGTAAAATATTTACATACTGGACATCTCTGTTGAAATCGTATGTGCCCCCATTTGAGCTGAGAAAGCCTTCCCTGTCATTTTTGTACAATCTGAGCAGGGAGGACATGGCCCCGGATTTTTCTGCTTTATCAGAGCAATTATCTATAGACTCAGGCAATCTTGATCGAATCATTAATATGCTGCAGTCTGCAGGAACTATTGAAAGCGGGTTCAGCACATTCGGAATTGCCGATGATGCTGTATTTATGGATGTGATAAGGGGCCTCTATTATACTGAAATTGAAAGACAGCCCGTAAGCAGAGTTAGGGAATTAATTCTGGATTACAGAAATGAACAACCAAAAACAGCGTCACCTCCATCATTTGACCTGTCGATTCCGGCAACACCAAAAGCTGAATTATTCGCAGTAAAATCTCTTGAGCAGGCTGCCCTGTTTTACAAGATTCCTTTGGAGTATGTCGGTGAAATTCAAATTGCTCTTATCGAATTATTCAGCGGGTCACTTGCGCAATCGGAATCATCGTCGGACAAATATGACCTTAAATTTAACTATAGGGACAATGTCTTTTCTACTGCCATTATTACATCTCAACCTGATATTTCAATGCTTAGTGAAGTGAATGATCATATCCGTGCTTATGTAGATGATTTGAAAGTTGAGAAAATAATGAATGGTACAAGGATAGTATTGTTAAAGGAAATCAAGGGGAACCTGGTATCTGCTTCATAGACAGAATGCGGGCCCTTACTTTGTATAAATCCTGCTTACTCTTTGCCCTATTGACGTCAGAACTTCATATGGAATAGTCCCGGTTTTGTCTGCGATATCATCAGCTGTAATCTTCTCGCGCCCCTGTCGTCCTATAAGAACAACTTCAGATTCATAGCTTACGCTCGGGATATTCGTGATGTCCACCATAATAGTGTCCATGCAAACCCTTCCTGCAACAGGGGCACGGTGCCCGTTAATCAGGACCTCCCCCTTATTTGAAAGGTGTCTGTTGTATCCATCGGCGTAGCCAATTGGGACTGTTGCAATACTGCTGCGCCTGTTTGTAATGAAAGTTCTGCCATAACTAATGGGAGTACCTTTTGCTACTTTTTTCATCAATACAATTCTACTCTTAAGGCTTAAAGCCGGTTTCAGCCCCTTAACCCCTGGGAAGGCATACCCGTATAGCATTATTCCCGGTCGGACCATATTGCAGTGAGCTTCAGGCATGGTCAGGACTGCCGCACTGTTGGCAATGTGGAGATGTTTAAAATGGATCTGGGCTTTTTTCAGGCTCTTAACGAGTCCCAGAAATGAGGCTACCTGTTGATGGGCGAAGTCTTTGTCCTGAATATCTGCTTCAGAAAAATGGCTCATCAGGCCTTCAATTCTTAAGTTTTTCATGCTGGATATTTTTACGATTTCCTGTAAGGCGTTGTTTAGAGTTAATCCGACACGTCCCATTCCGGTATCAACTTTCAAATGCACCGGAATCACAGTGTTTTGTTTATATGCTTCGCGTGAAAGTTCTCTCGCCCTGTTTATATCAAATACTACGGGGGTAAGTTTGTAATTAAATAATTCGACAGTGCTGTTTCTGTCAAAAAAGACAAGTATGGGGCAAGTAATTCCGGCTTCTCTGAGGAGGATAGCTTCGCTTGTAAAGGCGACTCCAAGTGTTGAAACACCTTTTTGAATGAGATGTTTCGCTACTGAAATTGCTCCGTGTCCGTAGGCATCGGCTTTAACAACAGCAATCACGTTAGTGTTTCCTGTTTTTTTCTTTACTACTCCAAGGTTGTGAGAAAGGGCCTTCAGGTCAATCTCGGCCACGGTTTGCTCCGGTTTCACTTAAGCCTTTTTTTCCTGGTTATCTCCGGAATGGTTTGACTTCTCGTCCGGATTTGCATCGATTTCGGGCTTGTCCTCTGTGGATTTTTTAAAGTTTTTTATGGCCTCTCCAACACCCTTGCCTATCTCCGGCAAACGTGAGGCCCCAAAGAGGATTACTACAATGATTAATATTATGATTAACTCAGATGCTCCAAGACCGAACATATTATCCTCCTCATGGTCCTTTATTGAACCTCGATCTGTCTTCAGGCCTTAAGTAACGCTGTATATCCTGAGGTGTATTCAGGTTAATGAATGACAGCCCCCCGGGATCCATCGTTTTGATAGTGGATGATTTTATATATTTTACTCTTTTGCCGTTCAAAAAGTCTCTTAAACTTTTCTTTCCATCCAGCAGAGCTCTTTCCATGGAGCTGAAAAGATGCTTTGAGTAAAGGGCACACAACGGCTCCTGCTTGCCCGTAATAACAGGAACAACAGCATCGCAACCGTCTCTTAGTGATGCCATGTATTTTATGAGTGGCGTACTTAAGAAGGGCATATCACATGCAGAGACAAAGATCCAGGGGTTGAATGAATTAAAAAGTGCTGTTACTATGCCGGTCATGGGACCGCGTGTATTATAAATATCTCCCAGCAGGGGTGCTCCCAGGAAAGCATAAGTTCCCGGCTGGTTGGTAATAATCAGGTTTTCACGGAACAGGTCCTTCATCTGATCGAGATTTCTCTTGATTATTACTTCTCCGTCAATTTCAATAAATGCCTTTAGCACAGGCATGCGTTTGTTTTCTCCACCTGCAAGAATGACAGCGCTGCAATTTTCGATGGTTGTATTCATGTTTAATAATTCATATCAGGTAATTCATGGTCAGGATATTATGTCCAATTATACAGTGTAACGTACAGTGTGGCAAATTTGAAAATATGGAATTCGGAAGCTGTGTTCTCGCAAATTAACGTCACGAAATTGATGAAGATTAAAAAATATAATGTTAAGCCCTTTATCTTTACCCTGGCTAAGGTTATAATGACAGAGCATTATGAAGGACTATTTATGGAACATATAAGCATTGAAAACGACATTGATCTATTGTCCTACCTGAAGCAGTTTGAAGACAGGAAGGACCATGTTATTGCTCTGGACATTGAAGCGGAATCTAATCTGCATGCATATGGAGAGAGATTATGTTTAGTACAAATCTTTGATGGGGTTAACAATGTAATCATTGATCCTTTCAAAATAAGTACGGATACACTGAAACGCCTCTTTGAGAACACAAACGTTCTGAAAGTTATGTATGATGCGGGGAGTGACCTGTCTTTGCTGAAAAATACGGTAGGTATAGAAATTAAGTCAATATTGGACTTGCGCCCGGCAACGGAGCTTCTTGAATATGAAAAAAAGGACCTGCACTCAGTGGTTGCCTATGAGCTTGGCATTGTGCTGGAAAGCAAAAAGAAATATCAGAAGTATAACTGGATAAAAAGGCCTATCATAGAATTGGCGCTTGAATATGCTGTTAATGATGTAATGCATCTGCTTACTTTGAAGGATGTGATACTTGCAAAACTGTATGCAAAAAAACTGTTAGAGACATTTCTTCTGAAGAACCTGCAGGTCCAGAATAAGGACTATACAAGAAATCCTGAAGACAAATACCGGAAAATAAGTGGATACAGCAGGCTCCAGGCAGCTGATAAAACCATTTT
>PIVU01000602.1 GCA_003354025.1 Nitrospirota bacterium | reverse complement strand
TGCCGCTGTTTTATTGAGCAACAGCATTGAATCTATAGCTTCCTTTAAAGCAGATTGTTTGATTTTGCCCTTTTTTGCTGCAGATGTAATGATGCCGGTCCCCAGCTTTTTTGTAAAGATAAGAACATCTCCTATTGATGCTCCGGCTGCCTTCAGCAGACTGTTTTTTTCAACTACACCTGATACTGCAAACCCGAACTTGAATTCATTATCTTCAATGCTGTGTCCGCCGATCAGGCATGCCCCGGCTTCATGGAGTTTATCAGTGGCGCCTTTTAAAAGTTTTCTTATAACAGAAGCATCATAGTCGCAAGTAGCAAAGCCAAGTATAGCAAGTGCCGTGAGAGGCTTACCGCCCATGGCGAATACATCGCTGACCGAGTTGGCAGCGCAGATAGCACCGAATGTATAAGGATCATCAACGATGGGAGTAATGATATCGACCGTTTCTACCAGCAGTGTGCCTTTATGGCAGAAAACACCGGCGTCGTCGCCGGGGCCAACAACAACTCCCCTGTTGCTGCACTTATACACATCCTTTAAAATTTCCGAAAGGTCCGCCGGACCTAATTTAGCTGCTCAGCCCCCGGCTTTGACCTTTTCCGTTAGTTTTATATCTTTCATAGTTGAATATAATACTTTATAGGAAA
>PIVU01000109.1 GCA_003354025.1 Nitrospirota bacterium | reverse complement strand
AGACCTTTCCCGCTCCAGAGTTTGCTGAGATCAGGGGGTAAGACTTTCTCTGCGAACTTCACCATGTCATTTACAAATTTGACGGGCCGCTTTCCAAATGCCAGGTCGATTCTCTTTTCCGTGCCAAATAGGTTTGTGACAACGGGGAAATTACTGCCCTGAACCTTTCTGAAAAAAAGCGCTGGCCCGCCCTTTTCAATCACCCGCCTGTGGATCTCGGCGATCTCGAGATGAGGATCAACTTCTGCATCTACAAATATTACCTCATTTTCTTTTTTCAGAATTTCAACATACGCCCTTAAGTCCGTAATTATATTCACAATCTTTAGCCCTTAACAAAATCCTATTGATTAAATTTTCAGTGATACAGCGACCGGGAAAAACAACTGGGCATATTTTAACAATTGCCGTCTAAAAATGCCTCTTCAGCATGAATATGACAAGGAACGGCCTCTGAGCTCAGAACAACAATAGCTTCCCTTGAGTTGAAAATCGTAGGCGAGAATTTGAGTTACTGTTTAACCTTTTATAAGCTTTTCCAGCATTATAAAAAATCTGCCCGTACGTTTATAGGTCAGGTACAGATAAATCTCAAAGAAACATTTGTAGTTCCGGTGCTTCCATCTCCATAGAGACAGGGCATGCAGAGGGCCGAAAACTATTTTGCTCCAAAAGTTTTTTAGAAATCTGTCATAACGAAAGGCCATAAATGAGTTGATATATATAGCATGTAGCAGCTCGGGGTTCTTAATCCAGGGGTTTCTTACTTCATCATTGGTAAAGTTTTTCCAGCCTTCAAGGTCTGTCGGCGGCTGAAAGCCGTGCTTAACAGCATCTTTATATAGTTTGGTTCCCGGCAGAGGAACGTAAGGCTGAATTGGAACTTCTGCGCCCGGATGCCTTCTGCGAATTTCATCGGCAAAATCCAGGGTCCTGTTCATCTGCTCCTCAGTCTCTCCGGGCAGGCCTATTAATAATGAATAAAGGGTCGGGATATCTCCCTGTGATGCCACTTCAATTCCCTTATCGATCATTTTTCTGTTCTGGCCTTTTTGAACGTATTTAAGCACCTCATCATCAGGCGACTCAACACCGAAGAAAATGTAAACGCAGCCGCTTTCCTTAAACTTGTTGATCAAATCAAGATCAAAGGTATTTATTCTTACATTCGCGATCCACTTAAAATCCAGATCCTTAAGCAGTTCCAGTATTTCAAGCATTGCAGGCTTTCTTCCAGCAAGGAAGGTGTCATCATAAAAGGTCAACTTATCAACACCAAGCTCTTTCAACTTTAAGAGTTCGGTCCTGACTTTTTCAGTACTTTTTACCCTGCACACGTTTTTATGGAAATACACGTTATAGCAGAAACCGCATTTATGGGGACATCCCCTGGATGATTCATAACCTATGTTTTCCAGTGTATCATCGGACCGTCTTATATACTCAAGCAATATCGCCCTGCCCTTGCCGTCATAAGGGAACGGCAGTTCTTCAATATCAAGAAAATCTCTGTCCTTATTCAGGACAATTTCTTTGTCCTTTTTCCATCCAAGCCCGTCAATATCAGCATACTCAGTCCTTTTAGCCTGTAATGCCTGGACCAGTTCAAGCAGTGTCTGTTCACCCTCGCCTTTTACTACAAAATCAACATAATTGGATTCAAGGGTCTGCTCTGCCATCATGGAAGGATGGGTGCCGCCCCATACAAGAGGAACGTCAGAATCTATAAACCGTGCTGTCTGCGCAAGGCTGATGGTGTTCTTTATCTGAAAACAGGTCATTGTTGAAAGTCCGACAAGAAGCGGTTTTCTTTTTACCAGGTCCCTGAAATGGTCCTTCTTATGAATACGTTCATCAAAATACTCAACTTCGAGACCATGCTTTTCAAGGTAAGAACCAATAGACAATATCGCAAGAGGTGTCCATGCATGATAGGGGAAGGGGCTCGCATTTGCGTAGGCAAGTACAACAAGATTATTATTCAGCATTATAGATTATAAACCTCCGAGGGAATCGTCTTTCGAGAATGAGTAAGATATCAGCGCATAGAGTGCGGAAGCGATAATTTCTATTCCCAGAAAGTAATTAAGTGGCAGCGCTCTTACAGCAAAACCAAAGCCGGCCTCCCTGAGCATAAAATTCCACCACTTAAAGTTGGATACCAGATAAATCGCTATCAAAGTCCAGAATAGCAGTTTTGCAAAACCTGCTACAGGTATTGCCAGCAGAATTAAAAAACTTAAAAAAGCACATATAGCCGCAATGCCGTTGCTTGGGGCAGTGGGCCCTGCATTATCAAGCTTCTTTTCCTTAATAAAAAGCTTGACCCACATGGCTGTTCTCTTAAAATAATTTTTTATCACCTGTTTGAAATCCGCAAACTGATGCTTCACTATCATTTTTGGATTCAAAATAATATCATCGGTCTTGTTTATCCTTCTTGCCAGTTCAAAATCCTCAACATCAGCACCCTTATAATTCTCGTCATAGCCTCCAGCGCTCTTGAACAGTTCCTTCTTAATTGCACCGCACCTGGGAGCAAAGACACTAACCTTTTTATATTCCTGGTCAATAAGATGGATATATTCGAACATTGCCATGTATGTCGGCACAAACCCTTTATTAAGAGGCTCGATTGAGCAAATTCCTATAACGCACCTTGCTCTGGGATTCTTCTCAAAATACTCTTTAACTTCCTGCACAGTTCCGTCCAGCACTTCTACATCTGAATCAAGGAAGAAGATAATATCACCCTTCGCTTCATCAACAGCCCTGTTTCTGGACTTTGCCGGACCGCCATTCTGTTCCATTTGAATAATTCGGGTGGGATATTTTTTCGCAATTTCAATAGTATCGTCGGTAGAGCAGTCGTCAACAATGATAACTTCCATATCATCACTTACCTGCTTGAATACAGAATCCATAAGGGCCGGCATAAATCTGGAGGAATTATATGTGGGGATGACAATAGAAATCATATGTTTAAATTATAAATGTTAGTTCCTCATTAAAGCAATTTAGCTGCTCTTACTGTTACTAAATTATCAAGTAAAATAAGGCCTTATAATACTATCGGGAAGTTCCGTGAAATCTTTAATTGCGACAAAATCATTTTTAAACACTATTACCCTTGCTTAACGCATGTAAAACCAAAATAATCATCTAGCAATAAATAATGTTATGTAAACACAACTTACACCCAAGCTATAATCCATGCAAATAATATCTTTAATAATCAACCAATTACAAAGAGTTTACTGAAAATATAATTTTCCAGTGTAAAAGAAGTATTATTAAATATTTTTATAAGCCTTATAAGCTCCATTGCTATATCTAATAATATTGTTTAAAATTGTAAACTTATCTTTACTTCCTGTGGTACGTTTTTTCTAACTAATTAATACTATAGTTTATTTATTGAGACACCAGTGGTGTCTCTTTTTATCCATTTTTCAATAAAGACAATTGTCATTATAGGCCTGGCGCCTGATTTCTTTTTACAGCTTCAAGCATAGCGTAATGTTTTGTGAAGAAATTCTCATGAATCCTGTAATGATTTTTCATTTCTTAACTCTAGGGGAATTTTACCTTTACTGGCAGATCAGTATGGGCTATTTTTAACACGTCAACTACAAACAAGCAAAATTGAAAGCAATATTATTTTCTTTGGGGGAAAAATTGTTCCATTGTATCGGTAAGCATAAAAACAAAACCATAATTACAGTTGTCTTTTTTTCATGTTTAGTATTAGTCGTCCTCCTTTTGTCTCGCCAATTTTATTTTGCTCCGGAGAAAAACAGGGTTCCGGATACAAAACTGAAAAGCAGCATTTCCTTCGCCTCACTGGACGGCTTTTCTCTTGAAGAGAAATACGAAGACAAAATATCATTCAGCATTCAGGCGGAAAAAGCCCATGTGAGAAACCGGAAATTCGGCTTTCTGAGAGTTGCCTTGCAAAAGGTAGTGGAAATGGAAAATGTAACAGTCCTCATCAGCGAACCCGGTGATGATATGGACAATGTGGAAATTAAAAGTGATCAGGCGACTATGTATATGGATTCAAAAAACATGCTCTTTCAGGGAAATGTCCTATGCTCCTCTACTGCAGGGGATACTCTCAAAACAGGGAAACTGCTTTGGGACAAAAAAAACAATAAGTTACAAACGGACAATGAATATGAATTCATAAATAGTACGGGGGCAATCAATAGAGGTAAAGGTGTTGAATCTAACAGTGCTTTAAAGGAAATCAATTTTAAAAATAAATATAAACGTTTACCAAGAGGAGAACTATCAAATCATGGCTAACAGGGCAATATTACCGTTTCTACTATTACTGATACTATTTATTCCATTACAGGCACAGGGAGCACTATCTGACGATCTGGTTCAGAACGGAAGGACTCAGCTTGAAAGCCAGGAACTGGTACAGGCAAACTCGTCTTTTAAGCAAGCTGTTGAAGCAGACTCATCACATGAGGAAGCCAATTTCTTCTACTCTCTTACAAGAATTTTCAGTTTAATAGACCAAAACCAGGACGGCCCTGATCCTGATAAGATTGACAGCGTAAAAGAACTACTTGATGCAATAAATGTTACACAGTCAGGACGATCAATCTACGATTGGAATGCTGATATTCCCATGGATACGGACGATGACCCCATATTCACCAGCGCGCTTCCTACAGGCGGTGAGCTTCAGCAATTTGTGCTGGATGTTATTCTGCCGGAAGTTGAAGGGGCGATAACAAACCTTTCTGTGATCAACTCAGGCTTTCAGACAACAATCACTCCCGAAATGTTCAATGAAACAGATAATACTGTTTTCGGTGTTGACGGGAATGTAGAGATTGATTACGGAGATATTGCATTTATTAAATCTTCTCTTCTTTTAATGAAAGCCTTAATTTATAACGCGACCTCTTATAACGGCGACATTGATTTATATGATCTTTACGAACTGCTTAAGTCAGGGGATGAACCGGACATTAATGCAATTCTTGCTCAGTATCCCTCTCTTTTTACAAAAGCAAGGGAGGGGAATTTTGCTAAAGCCAAAACAGCTCTGAATGCTGCCATAGATACATACTTTACAGCCTCCGAATTCATCTTGGGTGAGTCGGATGACCAGCTTGATGACTTTATTGCATTCGACGATGAAGATAAAGTACATGAGGCTGACTTCCGCAGTGGATTAGAAGATATAAAACAGGCAATGAATCAGGCAACGGATATCATGCCAAATGATACGGATTTCAGAGATCTGACCTGTGACAATTTTACCCTGGACCTTGCGCGGTACTTTGATCAGCCTGTTTCAATGAGAGATTATCTCTTTGAGTTTTCCGATAATGAAATAGTACACGGCTCCATTTCCGACCCTACTATTGGAGGGATACTCCCCAATTTCTCACATGATGACTGGCAGATCTTTTTTGGCGGCGCCGCGAATAACAGTAACGTACCTTTTAAGGAGATAACCGCTGACGGCAACAGCAGTGACTGGGCAGGTATCAATCCAATGTATGTCGACGAGTGCGGAGATCATGACGAACCTATTATTGTAAACGGTGATGATATTGCGGGGATTTACGTTGCCTACAATAACACACGATTATTTATGAGAATGGACTTTCATGAAAACATTGACACTTCATATCAGGTTACTCATCCGAATGACACGATTTATTATATCTTCAGCATTGACAGGAATACCGATGGCTACGAGGAAACCCAAATCAATATTTACTATGATGTCTACTCAGCTATTTGGAGAATAACGGCTTACGATCATGAAGCAAATCAAAGCATATCAGCCATTGAAAATCAGGGAGTGGTTGGAGTAGGCGGAAATTCCATTGAATTGTCATTCCCTGTTGATGCGCTTGGACCCCTTAATGAGTTCGAAGTTGAATCATCAATATATTCGACTTTTTACCAGAGTCTTGATCATGCCGATAGTTTTACAACAGGCATTTGTGAAAATGGAGACACCAACTGCGACGGAATTTTTGGTAATGAAGGCAGCGTATCAGGGACTGTAACATATAACGGGAACCAGAGCGGCGCGATTAAAGTCGGGCTTTTCACATCGCCTGTAAACTGTTCCGGAGGAAATCCGGACCCGGAGTTTGAAACAACAGTAATGTCAGGCGGTGACTTTTCTATTGGTGGACTTACGGACGGTACATATTATGCGGCATCAATCATAAGAACCTGCGGCCTGTCCTGTGACATACAGTCTACTGACCCGTGGGGCCTGTACGGCGAATGCGGCAATATGATGGAGATTGTGATCGTAAACGGTGAAGCAATTTCTGGAGTCAATTTTTCTATAACAGATGGCACTACCGAAAACCCAAATCCTTTTTATAGCAGTGGCGAAATATTATTTGCAGACTATTGGCCGATAGATTCATCTATCCGCGTATATGACACACCAATTGCTGACCCGGAAGATGAAGGTAAGACATATGTCAACAGAGTCATCGGCACAGAGGTGATAAACGGCACTGAAACGATGAAGTCAGGTGTTTATCCGTATGCAAAGATGAATAACGAAGACACATTTGATGAGTTCTATAATGTGACGAATGACGGTACAAAGGTTCAAATATGGGGTGGTGAAGCATTCATATGTAACACGCCGGCGCCATTTTTCTCCGGCCTGCTGAGGGATGGAGATATCATTACTTTTGAGCCTGTAACAGATTGCGTAGACAGAGACTCGGGTGAACCTCTTAGTGGTCAAGAGGACCCCAAGCTTGTTGACATCAGGGATGTTACCATTTCCGGTGTAACGTATTATGAAGCTCTTGTGATTTTTGCTATTGATCCCGAAACGTCTGTCGTGCCTCTGAACTTTGGCACTAACACCCTGGGCTTTCCGACATCATATGAGCCGAATGCAAATGAGACCCTGCCCGGTGGATTCAAACGCTTTTCCGTTTACGCAAAAGGTATAGGACTGGTTGCACAGGGGGACCTTAATACAGCTTCAGGTGAGTTCGGTGCGCTTATAGAAATGAGGGATTATATAGCTGATGATGCGATTGTCGGCAAATGGGCATGGACAAACCTAAGTCACGACAATGATGACACATGGAAGACAGCAGAGGGAGCAATTGTCTTCAATAATGACGGTACAGGTTCTAACACCTACCAGGAAAATGACAATGGGACGCTGGAATCAGGCACTGTACCTTTTACCTATTCAACTTTTAGGAATGCAAATGGCAGCGTTACCTTAACGATGTCATATGATAACGCCGGGACAGATGATACAAAACTTGTGTTTTCAGACAATGGAAACATGTTTATTGTGGACAGCACATATGATACGGACGGACAAAAAATCATCATCGGTATCAGGATGGATGGGACAAAAACTTACACTAATGCAGATTTCGAAGGTAAATATTATCTGATTGCATATGGTTATGCCCAGGTAGATGATGGTGCTCCAGTGGACGCTTATTTTGCTTATTCACTTGATATGAATTCAAATGGTTACGGGTTCTTAGATATGGGATCGATGAGTTTTAACGTAAACGGAACTATAGAAACTGAACCAATAAACAATTCAGTCACATATTCAATCACTTCTGAAGGGCAGCTTGTTGAGGGTCTTGATAGTATTGGCTATCTCAGCAACGACGGTAATCTAGTCGTAGATTCACCCGTTGACAGCACTGATGATATCTGGACTAACTTCTTTTTCATGCAAACAGGAGATAAAATCTACTCAACTGCAGACCTTGAGGGAACATGGGCTACGGTTATGTTCACTGAGAAGGATAGTCAAAGCAGCCGGCATTTTGCGTCTTCATTCGGCATTGTTACATGTAACAATACAGGATATTGCGTTTATTCATTCAGACAGCAGGATGCCGGAGGAATCTCTTACCATTCGGGAAGTGATACATTGAGTGTTGCTTCAAACGGAAATATCACTTCATCTAATCTGGCTGGATCCCCAGTGTATGCACTTGCACTGGGTAATGACGGAAATACCATGATTATCAACAGCAGTTTCAGTCCAAACGTAACAGATTATCCAAATGTACGGCAAATACAGATCGCCGTAAAGTGTGATGACTGCTATAACCTGGCAGGGTCACAGGACACTGACACTGACGGCGACGGAATCCCCGATGTTGAAGACCTTGACGATGACAATGACGACTACTCTGATGAAGTTGAATTAGCGGCAGGCAGTGATCCGCTTGACGACCAGTCCGTTCCTGATGATTTTGATAATGATTTTATACCGGATGATGGCGATGGCAGTGGCATCGAAGGTGACATTCCTTGCACAGGCGGCAATACGGTTGGGTGCGATGACAACTGCCCGACTAAGCAGAACTCCGGACAGGAAGACGAAGACGGTGACAGGATCGGAAATGTATGCGACTATGATTACGGCCTTGTAGCTTTTTACCCGTTTAATGGAAATGCAGAAGATAAGAGCGGCAATGAGAATCATGGTTCCGAAAATGGCGGTGTAGTTTTGACTGCAGACAGATTTGGAAATCCAGAAAGCGCGTATAACTTTAACGGTACCGATGCGTTCATAAAAGCCAGTGCCGATAGCCTTCCCACTGGTGAAAGAACGGTTTCGCTCTGGTTCAATGCGAGTGATATGAGTATGGATTATGGTCTTATGGGATATGGTGGGAGAGATTGCGGTGAGTCCTGGTATATGTATGTTTCTCCGACAAATATAGGCAACTCTACGCATTGCAATATAAATACAATTAGTTATGCAACTCCCTCCCCCCATGCCGGCGAGTGGTACCACTATGTAGTTACGATGAATGCAGGTGGCACAAAGATATATATTAACGGGGAAGAGAAGGCTTCAGATAATAATTTTTTCTCTACTACGTTTGTCGATGGCAAAGATCTGGGGATTGGCTCTATCGCAGGTGGTGATGGATTTGTTCCATATGAGGATACAATCGTTAAGCTGTTTCAGGGTGACATAGATGATGTGCGCATATATGACCGTGCACTTTCCGAAGGCGAGATTCAGGAGCTCCATGCTCCGGATCTGGCATTTTTTAAAGCAAGCGCTTTCACTGAAAGGATCGTCAATCACCCATGGAACCAGAGCTACGACGAGAACACCCTGTACCTGCATTTAAATGCTGATGTATATGACCCGCTGGGAGTACCGGATAACATCCACCATGTAGTTGTTGGAGATGAAACAAACGGCAACATCTTTACGCTGAACCACTCACACGACTATACATTCAAGTCACACCAGCAATACGTGCCAAATGGCAGGAACTACCGTTTTTATGCAGCCAATAACCAGGGGGAAATACAACAGGTAAGCGCAGCTCCGATAGACAACCCTGTTCTGCTCGATATCATTACCGGCCTTGCGGTCTCTGACAGTAGCACAACACCTTCATTCTCATTCAACACGATCAGCGGAGTCGAAAAGTACCGGTGCAGTGTCCTGTTCGATACGGGCTCCGGGATCAGCAATAACATTTACCAGAGTGATTTCCTCGATACCCCGTCATGCGACATACCCGCGGGCATCATGACCACAGGCAACACATATTACCTCAGGGCCGAGGCATACGACATTAATACAACAGACGGCGACGGGTTTAATGATACGGAGAACCGGTCACTTAATCATCTAATGTTCATCCCATCCGAAAGTTACACTCTTACAGTAACAGTCTCAGATTACGGTTCAGTAACAAGTGATCCAGCAGGGATCGACTGCGGTTCAACATGCTCCGGAGTATTTATAGACGGAACTGCAGTTACCCTTACGGCAACACCTGACACCGACGCTGTCTTTTATTTGTGGAGCGGTGATTGTGATGCCAATGAAGAAATAGTGATGGATGCGGACAAATCCTGTACCGCAACATTTGCACTGGACTATGACAATGACGGAATCCCTGACATACATGATCCTGATGATGACAATGACGGATACCCAGACCACGTTGAATTGGCTGCAGGAACTGATCCTTTAGACGACCAGTCCGTTCCTGATGATTTTGATGATGATTATATACCGGACGACGGCGACGGCAGCGGCAAAATAGGTGACAAGCCTTGCACAGGCGGAAACACTGTTAACTGTGACGATAACTGTATTGAAGTCTCAAATGATGATCAGGCCGATGAAGATGGTGATGGGATAGGAAACCTGTGCGATTTGGATTACGGGCTTGTGGCCTATTATCCATTTAACGGCAACACTAATGATGCAAGTGGAAATGGTTACCATGGTACGGAATCGGGAACTGCTTCAACCACTGACAGGTTCGGAAACCCAGATAGTGCATACAGTTTCGACGGAATAGATGATTACATAGATGTATCAATACCGTTAGATGGTACTGCAGATTGGACAGTATGTGCCTGGGCTAATGTCGCTAACATCGACTCATCCTATACTGACTGGCAAAGTTTGATATCAAATTCCCAGGAAGGGTTTACACTTGGCTTTAAAACCTCTGATAGTAAACTGAAAACGTATAATGATGGCGAGAGATTATCCAGTACTACAGCAATAGAAATAAATGAAGATAGTTTTGTTTGCTATCAAAAATTATCTAACACATTAAACATTTATCACAATGGAATAGAAGTTGGCACTAACTCAAATGGTAATCTAGTCGGATTTTCAGCATTAACATCAATTGGAGGTTGGATGACAGGTGCGGCTAACTCATTTGACAGAGAACCTTGGAATGGTACTATTGACGATCTTCGAATATACAACCGTGCTATTTCCCAAGATGAAATTCAGCAACTCTATTCCGATGCCGTATTTTATGAGAACTTTGAAACCGGCGGGTCTGGTTGGACTGAAGAGCCTGTGGGGAACGGAGTGTGGGAAATAGGGGAAGCAACAAGCGGGCCTGGAAGCTGCTATGGCGGCAGCGGTCAATGTGCAGGAACAAACCTGAGTGGAGATCATCCGGTTAGAACAGACAGTCGTTTAATTGGTGCTACTATTGATCTTCCAAGTGTCGCAACTGGGGAAGAGCTTCATCTGCGATTCCAGAACTGGTTCTCTTACTTATCAAGTGATACAGGCCGGGTTCAGATATCGGTCTGGAATGCTAATACTGCTGAATGGGAAGACTGGGTGGATGTCG